>MFGV01000023.1 GCA_001778375.1 Candidatus Firestonebacteria bacterium RIFOXYD2_FULL_39_29 | reverse complement strand
TTTAAGTTCGGTTAAAAAACCGCTTCTTGGTTCCAGTTGTCAAAGAACGGTGTTTCTAGAAATAATTGCGACACAGTCTGAATTAAGTATTAGTGATTGTTTAGCGTAAATCACTAGAAAACCCACGGGCGTAAGCCCGTGGATGAAGAACTTCCACTGTCGGGTTTTTGACAGTGGACAAGCGAAGCTTGTAATCAAGTAATGCCACGGGCGTAAGCCCGTGGTAGTTGACTGCTTAGAATTTGGATCTTAGTGATTGTGTTAAACTATGCTTGTAGTAGAATTTATGTGTAAAGGGAGAGTTTAAGCCGATATGAAAAACTACGGTAAACCTAAGCTGGCGCTTACCATGGGTGATCCTGCGGGAATTGGTCCGGAAGTGGTTCTTAAATCTTTAAAGGAAATAGTAAAATTTGCCGATCCTATAGTCATTTGTGACTATGAATTTCTTAGAAAAGAAGCAAAAAGGTGTAAAATCAAAGTACCTGATGTCTTTTATGTTGATATGGGAAATATTGGCAATAAAAAAATAACAAAAGGAAAGATAAGCGCGCTTTGCGGGCGGGTTTCTTATGATTATATTGAACTTGCTGTTCTTTTAGCAAAGCAAAAGCAAGTCGAAGCTATTGTCACGGCTCCCATCACAAAAGGATCTTTTCACGCTGCAGGGATAAAATTCCCGGGACATACCGAGATGCTTGCAGCGCTTACCGGCACAAAAGAATATGCGATGATGCTTACCGGAGGAAATCTCAGGGTAGTCCTGGTAACTATTCATACATCCCTCTCAAGTGTTCCGGGTCTTATAACGAAAGAAAAAGTTTATAATAAAATATTCCTGACCGCTTGCTGGTTGAAAAAATTCATGGGGATAAAAAAACCGGTGATAGCCGTTTCAGCCCTTAATCCTCATGCCGGAGAAGGCGGAATGTTCGGCAAGGAAGAGTTAAAAGAAATAATTCCGGCAATAATTAAAGCAAAAAAGATGGATAACGTTGATGTAATAGGTCCGGTCGTACCGGATACCTTGTTTTACAAAGCAAAAAAAGGAATGTATGATGCTGTAATCTGCATGTATCACGACCAGGGTCTTATTCCCTTGAAAATGACTGCTTTTGATACCGGAGTGAATGTGACAATGGGGCTTCCTATAATACGTACTTCTCCTGATCATGGCACTGCGTATGATATTGCAGGCAAGAACCTGGCTAATCCGGAAAGTTTTATAGAAGCCGCAAGGCTTGCCGTGTTCATGGCTAAAAAACCTTTAAGCAGGCGGAAATGAAAGTTTATTCCTACTCCAAACTATCCACCTTTGAAAATTGCGCTTTTCAGTATAAACTGAGATATATTGAGAATATTAAAGTTGATAAAGATACTATAGAAAGATTTCTCGGAAATATCGTGCATTATACTCTGGAGTATACTTATTTGAACAGGGAAAAACTTCTAAAGAAAGACAATCCAAAAGAAGCTATAGTCCAACTTTTTAGGCATTTTTGGGCAAAGGGTTCGGAAAATACAACTGATTTTAAAGAGTTTGGCGGGTATAAAAGTTCGATTGTCGTTGTAAAACGCGGACGCGGGCCCGAAGATTATAAAACCATGGGTGAAAGATGCATTGAAAGGTATTTTGACGCTTACTTCCCTTTTGACCAGAATAAAGTTCTCGGTATGGAAGAAAGAATTCAGATAAAATTGGATCCCGAAGGTGTATATCTCCTAAACGGTATCATTGACCGCCTGGATGAAACTCCTGCGGGAGATATTGAGATACATGACTATAAGACGGGAGCAAACACCCCGAGTCAGGCAAAGATAGAGAAGGAAAGACAGCTTCCTTTATATCAAATCGGCATCGCCGCGAAATTCCCCGGAAAAAAGATAACTCTGATCTGGCATTACCTTATGTCCGGAAATGAGTTCCCTCTGGTCAAAACAGAAGAGCAGCTGCAAGGCGTAAGGTCCGAAACGATGAGCGTGATCAATGAAATAGAAAGCACAACAGAGTTCACCCCGCATAAAGGCCCGCTCTGTAATTATTGCGAATATTTTGGAACATACTGCCAGAAGTAGAACAATTACAAAGTACAAAGTTCGAATGACAATATAATGTAGACGCTATATCCGGTTTAATTAAGAAGACCCTTTTTCAAAACAACTTGTAAATATAGGGCTATTGCGAAAATGGGCGATTAGCAACGCTGTATTGTGCAATATATGATTGACATAAATGTATATATTGTGTAAACTATGATTGACACAAAATATATGCATTGTGGGGATATAATGACTGAAGAATTATTTTATCGATTGATGGCAGAGTTTAACGGGTGGTGGAAAACGGGTAGCGTTAATAAAGAGCTTTGTCCTGAGACAAAAAGAAAAGTATTCGGCAGAATATTGGAATATGTAGGTAAACCGCAGATTATCGCCATAGAAGGTCCGAGAAGGGTGGGCAAGTCAACTTTAATATTTCAGATCATTGAGCATTTGCTTAAAACCGGTGTTTCGCCAAAAGAAATACTTTATTTTTCCTGGGATGAAAGCATTACTTCTAATGAACAATCAGGACTTGACCGCCTTCTTGAAATATATCGCGAAAGAATAGCTGAAGATGGAAAAAATCCCGAATATATATTCATAGATGAAATCCAGTATCTTGATCTTTGGCAGGTGCATATTAAACGCTTCTATGACCTGAATAAGGGAACGAAAATATTTATTACAGGTTCCGGCGGGGTTGAAATATCACAGAAAACCAAGGAGTCTCTTGCGGGAAGAGTTTATAAGTTTGAACTCCTACCTTTGTCTTTTAATGAATACCTGGAGTTTAAAAAAGTCCAAAATCCGGGAATGAAATCGGAAGAACCTGTTCTTATGTATGAAAAGTTAAAAAAGAACCTCCCTGACTTTAGAGTAATAGAAAAACATTTTGAGGAGTATATCCGGAGAGGCGGCTTTCCGGAAGTTACTGAAGAGCCCAGTAAAAATGTGATATATAAATACCTGTCCGAATCTGTGATTGACAGGGAAATTTATAAGGACATTCCCCAGGCTTTCCATTTGAGAGAAGTGCAACTTCTCAAACATCTTTTTAATTATGCTTGCGAGAATACGGCCCAGTTATTTGAAATATCGAATCTTGCAAAAAACTTAAAAGCATCAAGAGAGGTCGTCGGGAATTATATTTCGTTCTTAGAGCAGTCGCGTTTGATTTGTGTAGTTGAAAATTATGCAAAATCCGATATAAACCGTGCTCGAAAGTCGAAGAAGATCCTTGTGGCGGACCCCGGGCTTGCCGTAAGTGTTCTAAAGTATTATGATGACTTATTTATTAATAAGGATTACCTCGGGCATCTTGTTGAGACCACAGTATTGCTGCATGCGTTTAGAAAATTTGAAGCCGTTAATTTCTACCGTGATTCAACTAAAAGAGAAGTGGATATTATTACCAGGACAGGAAAAAGCGTGCTTCCGATAGAGGTTGGTTTTACCGAGGAGATCCATTCCATTGCTAATTTAGAATATTTCATGAGTAAAAACAACCTATTGACCGGTATGTTGCTTTCTAAAAAACAAATGGAGCTCAGAAAAATAGGCAATAAAAAGATCGTTATTCTCCCGGTCTCAATATATCTTGGAATGGGCGACATTTATTAAGAATAGGCAAAAGCTGTCGTCCCCCTCTAAAAGTAAATGACCAATTCTTTCACGTGAGTAACCTGAGCAACGTGTAACGTTCTAACGGCTGGTATATAAATTAATAGCTTGTTAATCAATAAATATAGGGAGTTACAAAAAATATGCCCAGCGTCACAGTAATAAGCCTTGGATGCGCCAAGAACCTTGTGGATACGGAAGTAATGCTTGGATCTCTCCGTAAATCGGGGTTTGAGATAACTAACGAGCAGGATTCTGCGGATATTATTCTCATTAACACCTGTTCGTTTCTTTCTGCTTCCAGGAAGGAGGCGGCTTCTGAGATAAAGTTTGCTCTTAAGAATAAAAAAACTGGAGCTAAGGTGGTCGTGGCGGGATGTTTTGTGGGGAGACAGGGGAATGAACTAAAAAAATTATTCCCCGAAATAGATATTTTCCTTCCGTTTTCCTCTATTCCTGATGCTGGAAAGATTTGCCTGACGGCACTTTCAAAAACAGGTAAAATCAAAATTAAAAGTGACGATAAAACATTTATCTATAACAGTAAACTCCCGAGAGTTATGGCGACACTTCCGCATTATGCTTATGTAAAGATTGCTGACGGATGTGATAATAGTTGTTCTTACTGTCTGATTCCTTCTATTAGAGGGAGTTTCAGGAGCAGGAAGAAGGAAGATATAGTAGCGGAAGTGAAAACGTTGGCGTTGCTCGGAGTGAAGGAGATTAATCTTATCTCCCAGGATACGACCGGGTACGGCGAAGATATATATTGTAAGCCGGCATTACCGGGACTCCTTAGAGAGCTTTCAAAGATAAATGGGGTTAAATGGATACGGCTTTTATATCTGTATCCCTCCAGGATAACGGATGAGCTCCTTGACGTGATGGCCTCCCTTCCTAAAATTGCGCCTTATTTTGATATACCTCTTCAGCATACCGAAAGCAGGATTTTAAAGCAGATGGGACGGTTTTATAATAAAAATGATATAGCAGTTCTCATTAAAAAGATCCGAAGCAGGGTAAAAAACGCTGTGCTTAGGACAACTCTTATCACGGGTTTTCCGGGAGAGACGAAAGAAGAGTTCCAAAACATGCTTGAATTTATTAAAGAGTTTAAGTTTGATAAACTCGGAGTTTTTGAGTACTCAAAAGAAAAAGGCACGCGCGCGTATACTCTTTCCGGTACGGTCAGTAACTCTGAAAAAACAAGAAGAAAAAACCTGTTAATGAAAGCCCAGCAAAAAGTATCTTTACAATTGAACAAGTCTAAGATAGGGAGTAAAATACAAGTGTTGACCGATACAGTTGTAAATAAAACGGCAACAGGCAGGCGCGCTGCGGATGCTCCGGATGTCGACGGAAGAGTTTATTTTTATGCCGGCAGCGGAGTTAAAGCTGGAGATTTGGTGGCGGTAAAAGTTAAAAAAGCACTGCCTTACGATCTTATTGGAGAAGCGGTTGGATATAAAGCTTAACTACTCAAATACATTGACTATGGCAAGGATTGGTTTTATTCCTTTTTTTCTTGTTTTCCTTTTTTCTAAAATGACCTATGGTTCGACAATAGCCTTGTTCATATTTATTGTTGCCTCCTTGACTGATTGGTACGACGGACGCCTGGCCAGGGAAAGAAACGAAGTAACCGAATTTGGTAAATTTCTTGATCCAATTGCGGATAAGCTGCTGGTTTTCTCCGCTTTTATTTCTTTTGTACAACTGGAGCTGGTGCCTACCTGGATGATAGTTGTTATGATTGGCAGGGAGTTTTTGATAACGTCTCTTAGAATGGTTGCAATCTCAAATCAGAATAATGTTCTTCCCTCAGAGCTGTCCGGGAAACATAAAACTGCCTGGCATATAGCTACTATAATAACAATACTTGTAATTATATCTTCGCAAAAAATATATGATTGGAAAGCTGTTCTGGAAAACAACGGAGATGCAGGTATGCATTTGTCCGCTTTTATAAAGACAATACCTTATATAATGACGGTTATTTGCGCGGTGTACTCCATCTATTCCGCGTATGATTTTATCAAGAAGAATCGGGGACATTTTTTTGAAAAACCTGCTCATTAAAATACTCGCCTCAGGTTTTGGTACGGGATACTCTCCTTTTGCCAGCGGTACCGCAGGGACTCTGGTCGGGGTTGCTCTTTTCTATCTGCTCCCCCTGTATTACGTTTTGCCCGCCGCTGTTATAATATTTATAGCCGGAGTCTATCTTTCGACTGAAGCGGAAAAACTTTATAAAAAGAAAGATTCAGGAAAGATTGTCATAGATGAAATAGCAGGCTATCTTTTCTCCATGGCATTTTTACCAAAGACCTGGATTTTTGCTTTAGCAGGTTTTTTCTTTTTCCGTTTATTTGATGTCTGGAAACCCTCCCCTGCCAGAGAATCCCAGGAACTAAAAGGCGGCTGGGGTGTGATGACTGATGATCTCATCGCCGGAATATACACGAATGCAACACTGTGGGCAGGAGTACTGGTACTGAAATACTACTTCTCTCGTTAAGAAAGTCAAATATGTTGTACGTTCCACGTTACTCACGTAAAACCAGTCCATAAGGTTTGTAAAAGTCGTAAAGTTATTTTTACTGCATAGGAAAGTATACCCTTGCGGGCACAAGTAAAATACTTTCCTATCTCCGCTTGATTTGCTTCACAAATCATAACAGCTGGGACTGCGAAAATCGCCTGATATTAGTGATAAAAGTCATCGACGAAGGCGATTTTCTTGAAGGTGGTATTTCATCTGTAAAAACTCCTTATTTTAAATCCAGCCCCTAGCACCCAGAACCTAGAACCATGACTTTTATGACGTTATGCCAAAGAAAACCCCGAGCGTGAGCTCGTGGGATGAATTTGGCATGAATAATTAAAAATCTCCTATCGTCGAAACTCCGTGCGTAAGCTCGGAGAGGTTCATAACTTAAACAACACCGATTCAACAAGTATCTTACCGTTCAAATCAAGGACTTTTCCTACGGCTTTTTTTTCTGTTAATTCCAGCATCCCAAAAGTCAGTGTCTGGCTTCTGTTATCTCCCGCTTTTAAACTTCCGGGATTTAAAAAGAGGGCATCGCCTTTTATCATAGCTTCATAAAGGTGGGAATGACCATAAAGATAGATATCAGCCTGATTTTCTATTGCGACTTTACGGGGATTAATATCTTCCGGTAGGTCCTGTTCTTCCTGTTTGTCGGAATGTGTCAAAAATATGTTAAACCCTCCAATTTCCTTAAAGAATCTGTTTGGCACTTCTGGGTTTTTGTATTCAGGTTCATAAAGTCCCGGAACACGGAATACCTCGTTTGAATATTCAAAAAGAACCTCTCCGTCCCTATAGGAGTCCCCGAGATGAATAAAGATAGCTGCGCCTTCTGTTTTTGCGGTTTCTGCGGCTTGTCTTAATCCGTTTTCATTCCGGTGGGTGTCGGAAAATATTCCGATTATGATTTTGTGCATCTTATTTTGCATCTCTTGCATTTGGAATTGCAGGGCTCCAGATGAAACATTATATCCGTGTTTCTTAAGAGCTTCTTAATGTCTTTTTCAATATGATGGGTAAGCTTGTGCGCTTTATCAACACTCAGCCCTCTGGATACGACCAGGTGGAGATCTATATATGTATAGAATCCGGACCTCCTGCTTCTTAATTTATGAAAATCAATGAAAGTGTCGGAATTTTCAAGTATTGCTTTTTTTACGATGGCTTCCTCTTCTTCGGAAATCTTGGTATCGACAAGGTTAAGTATTGCATCCTTGGTAATCTGAAAAGCTGCGAAAGAAATCCAGATCGCGGTCGCAATTGCTATTGTCGGATCAAGATATTCTACATGCGGAATTACACCTTTAAGAAAGTGTATGAGAATTAAGGCGACAAAGACTCCGAGAGAAGTGTAAACATCTGTCTTTAAGTGCCACGCATCCGCATCCAGAGCGTCGGATTTTGTTTCTTTTGCGATTCTAAAAAGATAGCGCGAAATTAAAATATTCGCAACGGTGGAAATAAACATTACCCCGATGCCTGCGCCGATTATATCTATTTTAATACCGTGAACAATTTTACTGTAGGCCTCATGAATGATAAGATAAGCTGCAAAGAAAATAAGAAGACCTTCTATTAAGGCCGAAACGCTTTCCACTTTGCCATGCCCAAAATGATGTTTTTCATCCGCAGGTTCGGCTGATTTAACGACAGAGTACCGGGCAATTATTGCCGCTAAAAGGTCAATTCCTGAATGTATAGCTTCTGCAATAATACTGACAGCTCCGGACATAACCCCGACAAGTAGTTTTAATACTACCAACCCCGAGTTGGATATTACCGAAAAGTTAGCCGCAAACTTTTTTTTCCTGTTTAATTCTGACATTTGTTTTGTCGACATAATATGTAATGTAACATATCGAAACATCAAAATCAAATGATTTACAGGGGATTTCAACTGTTTAATACATTATTACCGATAGCCCGACTATTTTAAGCTATATTTACACCTTATTACTTGCGAATCTTTTAAGTGATGAAAAACAATTACTATCAGACATGTACAAACATTTTTTTGATATTTCGCCGTTTCCCGTACTTCACTGACCAGTTACAAAAAAATAACAAAATCGATTGACAAAATATATTTACGAAGGTATACTAACATGTATTAGTAGGTTACTGATAAACTCAATATTTCGTTGTTTGTGTTATTTAATTTGCCCCTATAAAAAAAAATTATAGTTGCGTTTATAACAATTTCTATTGTTATAAACTTGCTGATAAAATAGCGGGATATTTTAACACGGAGCGCCTGCACTCGTACAACGGGTATAAAAGTCCCGATCAGGCAGAAAAAGACTATTACCAACTAAACAAGTAGTCCTCTGAACCGGGGAAATTGCAAAAGACATTACGTCAATGAGGGCGAGAAGTTTCACTATTTTGAAAAACAAGTAAATTCGAGTTTCAAAGGAGAGAAAAACATGTCATATAAAGCTAACATAATAGCAGCAAGTTCATTTGAGGATTGGCCTGGAAAAACAAACAGTCCTTGGGGTTTTGAGCAAATGGTAAATGGAACAAATTATGGTTGGGCAGAAAGAGATACTGGAGAAAAAGATGGTTTTGGAGGAGAATATTCGGCAAAAGTACATTCATTAGGGGCTGGAGCTGAAGGGATAAAAATTAACTTAAATAAATTAAAACCTAGTACAACATATAGTGTATCAATAAGGGTGAAAGCAACAAACGAACAAACAGCAAAAATATGGACAACGGGAGGTAGTACTGATTTATCTCTATCTACAAATAGTACTTCGTGGGTTACATTAACGGGTACGTTTGTTACAGATGGTACTCCTACTGATATAGTTTTAAAATTTGGCGCTGATAATGCAGGGGACATCCTTTGGATTGATGAACTTTTTGTTTATGATACTACAACTAATTTTGATTATGGCTTTAGTTTAAATGAAAGCAGCGATGGTTGGATTCCCGTGTTCGAGACCTGGACATATAGTTCTTATGATGCAACCACGAATACTACCACATTAAATGTTAGTGGTAGGCTTGAGGGTAAATATATGGCAGGAATGAAAATTAGACTTGAAGTATCGGGTTATGCACAATATTATATAATTACAAGAGTAACTAGTACGATAACCTTATGGGGTGGAAATGTTAATTCTTTAAGTAGTAATCCATCAAATATATTTTATTCTACTCATAAAGCGCCTTTTGGATTTCCGGTGGATCCTGCTGTGTGGACTATTGAGGTTATAGATACATCAAACAGGACTCAAGCAACACCAACACAAAATACATGGTACAATATTGGAGGAAGCATTGTTCTACCTATTGGTATTTGGGAAGTAAGTTATCAGTGTATTATTTCAAATGGTACAGCTAATAAAGCAGTAGCGGTAACACTTTCTAACGCAAACAATACTCAGCTTACACAGAACTATACTGCGGGTTATAATGATAATGAACAAGCATCTGCTTATTTTTACATTAACCGTTCACTGGGGAGTATAAATCTTTCTGCTAAAACGACATACTATCTTAATTTGAGGAGTGTTTCTGCATCTTCTGGGACGTTAATTATATTTAATTCTGGAACTGCATCAATTATAAGAGCGGTGTGTGCATATCTATAATAGGAGAGTGTCTTTCGCAAAAGCAGAAAAATAATATTTGCAAATAATGGCATTATCTATTTTTCTATGGTAGTGCCATTATTTATTTATGCTAGGGGGAGAGATGAAGTTATCGATTAGAAAAAAAATTGATTTTGATTGGGTAAATATAATGAATTTTTATAAAAAGAATGTTACAAAGGAATCAATAGTTCTTGAAATTGGGGCGTCTACTGTTCAAAGAACAAAAGAATTGGGTAAATATTGCAACAAATTGATTGGTATTGAATACAATATTGAAAGAAAACCTAAAAATTTTGATAATGTAGAATATTTTCATGGAGATTGGCAAAAACTCACAGATGTAGTACAACCGGGAACAATAGATATTGCAATTGCTTCTCATGTTATTGAACATATTCCTGATGACTTTGCCGCAATAAATGAGCTATATACAGTGTTAAAACCAGGGGGAGTAGCTTTTATAAATACACCTAACAGAAAAAGATTGGCAAGACGGATAATTGAAGTATTTACAGGAGAAAGAAAATTCCCTTATTGGGAGCATATAAGAGAGTACACTGAAACAGATTTTGATAGTTTACTGAAAAAAACACTTTTTAAAAAGTATGATATTTTGCCTGTTGTATTTGGGCTACACGGTGGAAAAGTTTATTTTTACTTTGAAAAAGTTTCAAAACCTTTTAGAGAGTTTTGTAACTTTTGGCAAGTCAATCTTTATAAATAGAGCCTTGTTAGACCTAAGCCAGACGGTAAATGTCTATGTCCACCCCTGTTCAACATCACAATTTGAGATGTTGAACATTCGCTATATTTTGCAAGGGTTATTTAGAACGTGTGTATTAAAAAATAATAAATATATGTTAAAATCTAATAACAAAATAATTGACAAGGACAAAATATGAAGAAAAATAATAAGAAAGTTGATATCCGGAAAGCCTCTTCCGCAAAGACTATTGTTTTAGCCGGAATTATAATATGCTGCATTCTTGGATATTATATATATAACCTGCCTGCTTTCTGGGTCAGGCCTGCGACGGCGGAGTTTTCACCTGAAGAAGGGAAAGGTCTCTATTTAGGGATGTCTATTCCCGAGCTAAAGGACGTCAAGGGCAAAATATCTTTTTATAAGGACGGCAAAATATTTGTTAAAAAAATATATTATGACAGAAAAATAGGCGGTCAGCATTTTGATAACGGGCACTATTCTTTTAATTTCTACGGCAGACTGGTAAATTTGGGTTTTAGCCGGCATCTGAAAGAGGATGTTATAGAAAAAGAAAAGTATGAATATATTAAATATTTTATTTCGAAATACGGAACTGATTATAAAAAGGGAATCTGTGTGTTTAAACCGTATTCAAACAAGAGATTTGTGTATAACCTGTTTATTTGGGAGAAAAAGGATGCGAGAATAGTTCTGGAATTTTCCTTTTATGATAATAGCAAAACAGGTTATTATTGCAAAAATCAGGGGATATATCTGAGTATTGACTATCCTAAAGTTTCAAGCGAAGGTTCTTACAGTACGGTCATTGAAGATCCGGAAAATCCGGAAATTAAAGAAACACTCGGTCTTCATTTTCCGGATTTAGAGAAAAAAGTTGCGGAGCCTGCAGCTTTAGAAAAGACTAAATAGAAAGACTGACAGAATACTTGTATCTGCTTTTTTGTGTATACCCTTCCGTAACAGGAAAATTAAATTTTGGAGGTAATTATGAATTTGGATACAATAAAAACTCTTTCGGTCAAGACCGGTTCGAAAATTATGCTTTTAGTTATGGACGGCTGCGGGGGGTTAGGCAGTCCTTCGACCGGAAAGACGGAATTGGAAACTGCAAAGAAACCCAATCTGGATCAGCTTGCGAAAAAAGGTGTTTTAGGGCTTTCCCATCCGATAGGACGGGGCATTACTCCGGGAAGCGGTCCTGCTCATCTTGGTCTTTTTGGCTATGACCCGCTTCAATACCTGATCGGAAGAGGGGTCTTGGAAGCGCTGGGTATAGGATTTCATATGACCTCAAAGAATATTTCTGCCCGGGCGAATTTTGCCACTATGAAAGACGGTATAATTTTGGACAGAAGAGCGGGCAGGATCCCGACGGATAAAAATATTGAGATAGTAGGTAAACTTACAAATGCAATCAAAGAGGTCGACGGAGTAAAAATAATATTTAAAAATGGGAAAGAACACAGGTTTGTGGTAATACTGGAAGGTGAAGGGTTGGAAGACGGACTTTCTGAGACAGATCCTCAGAAGGAAGGGCTTAAACCTCATTTGGTAACGGCAATAAACCCCAAAGCACAAAAGGCCGCCGATGTTCTCAATAAACTTATGATGAAGATAAATGAAACTCTTAAAGATGAACCCCGGGCAAACACCTGTTTGCTTCGCGGTATTGCAAAGTGCCCGCATATTCCTTCTATGAGCGAAGTGTTTAAAATAAAACCGGCTTGTATCGCAAATTACCCGATGTATAAAGGTCTGGCGACACTCGTTGGCATGGATCTTCTTCCCACCGGAGATACCATTGAAAGTGAATTTGATACTTTGGAGGCAAATTTCAATAACTATGATTTCTTTTACCTGCATATTAAAAAGACGGATTCTTACGGGGAAGACGGCAACTTTGAAAATAAAGTAAAAATAATAGAAGAGGTGGACAAGCAGATACCCCGGCTTACCAAGCTTGGCTTTGATGTTATTGTTGTAACCGGAGATCACAGTACTCCTTCGGTATTAAAAGGACATTCGTGGCATCCAAATCCTTTTGTGCTGGTCTCAAAATATCTTATACCTGACGAAGCTGAAACTTTTAATGAGAGAGAATGCAGAAAAGGCGGGTTGGGCCAGTTTTTAGCCGTGGAAGCAATGCCTTTGATGCTTGGCCACGCAGGAAAACTCGAAAAATATGGAGCGTAATACAAATAATTACTAATGCAGACTGTGTCGCAATTATTTCTAGAAACACCGTTCTTTGACAACTGGAACCAAGAAGCGGTTTTTTAACC
>MFGV01000022.1 GCA_001778375.1 Candidatus Firestonebacteria bacterium RIFOXYD2_FULL_39_29 | reverse complement strand
GTTCCTCCTTATAATTTTGTTCTCGTAAAACTTATTATACAGGATACGTCGCTGTTTTACTTCATACACATCTTTTGATTATAACTCCTTCCCCTAGCGTAATATGCGTTTCTATATTCCGGATCGAGATTTATACATTTATTATAATCTTCTATTGCTTTTTCATATTTTTTTTGATCAGAATAGGCATTTCCCCGGTTCAAATATGCTGATTTATATTTTGGATCCAGCGTTATACATTTATTATAGTCTTCTATTGCTTTTTCATATTTTTTTTGCTCACGATAAACATTTCCCCGGTTAGTATATGCCAGAATAGCACATCCTCCATCAGGATCAACTTCAAGAGCTTTATTATAATCTTTCAATGCTTTATCGTACTCCTTCTTATTATTATAAAGGACCCCCCTGTTATTATAAACCCAAGGAAAATCAGAATTCAGTTCTATACTTTTCGTGTAATCAGCCATCGCTTTAACTTTATCACCATTAAGCCCGTGAGTTCTTCCCCGGTAAAACCAGGCGCGATAATTATTGGGATCCAGCTCAATTGACTTATCAAGGTCTTTCAGCGCCTTGCCATATTCTTCTTTCCATCTGTAGGTAAAACCCCTTTCCATATATGCATAAGCATTATCCGGCTTTATTTCCAGTATCCTATTATAGCATTCTATCGCTTTGTCATATTCGTTTTGATCTCCATACACATCTGCGAGAGCGGTATATGCAAGCAAACATTTAGGATTTAATTCAATAGCTTTTTTAAAATCATCTTCTGCCTCCTCAGACACCCTATCATCTTGAAGGCAAATTATTATCCCTCTTAACACATAGTAATTTTCATTATTTTTATTGATCTCTATCGCTTTATTTATATCTTCACGCGCTTTTTTATAATAACCTTTCATAGTAAAATAATAACTTCTCGCAAAATATAAATAATCTGCTCTTGCCCGGTTTTCAATTTTTTTACTTAATGACTCAATAGCTTTTGTCAGGTCATTTTTAACAAAATGTTCGACACCCTCTTTTAAATAAGTATAAATATCTTTATCCGCTTCCGCTACTTTTTTCATAAAGCTCTCATCTTTACTCTGTTCGTTCAGCATTTCACTCACAGACGGTTTTTCCCCTGATTTCCCAACCGAAGACCAAAGCAAGACAGGCATAAGGATAATTACTATAATTGTAAAGTATATTTTCATATTTCTCATCCCTAATAATAACTATTTTATTATTGCAATTTTTTTAACCAAAGACAGCCCGGGGCCTTCGGCTTTGACAATATAAATACCGGAAGCTAATGTCGCACCGTCTTCTCCTTTGCAATCATAGTAAATATTATTCAAAGTCGTTCCTCCTGATCCAGCTGTTGATATTGTTCTCACCAATTCTCCATTAAGTGTATATACTTTAAATGTTACAGTTCCCGCATCTGATGTTTTGTATCGAAACTGTGCTGCTTCATTTTTAGAGGGATTAACATATCCATTTGCACCACCAATTACAGTCAAACTCCCCTCCTGTTTTGCAACATGCACCCCTGCTCCAATATAAAAATAATACAAAGAAGTTCCTGAAAAACAGAACAACCAATCATTATCTCCCGAGAACGCCATTTGATCGGGGGTTACAGGCATAGTTAAAGTATTTGTTTTTTCATAAGTAACCGGATTGATTACAACTATAGAATTGCCACTTGCTGCATAAATATTACCATTTGCAGGCAAAATAGCAAAATCCGGACCTACTGTAAGACTTTGAATATTTGATAAACTTATCGTATCCAACGCTAACAGTTTAGCGCCACTAGTATATACTATTCTACCATCTGGAGATACTCCAATACTCTTGCTACCTTGTGTTTCAATAGAACCCTTTGTAACAGGCGCATCTGATGAAATATCAAAAATAACACCGCTTGGAGGAGAAATACCTCTTTGCCCTGCAAATAACAAGTTTTTATCAGGACTTAATACCATAATTGGTGCTGAACCTAAACCACTATATAAAAAACCAAAGCTTGTTACATCTGTTTTGGAATTTAAATCAAGGATATATATCGGTTCCCATCCAGATCCACTAAAAAGAACGGTATAATAAGCTCTGCCAGATCGACCACAAACAATATCAAAAACCGGAAGGGAAGTTGTTATTATACCTGTTATAGTTAAATCATTAATATTAATTATAGTGATACCAGCAAGAGTTGAACTTCCAACATAGAGAAATGATCCCTCATAATTTACATCCATTCTGGAAGGCTTGGCACCTATATCTATTCGTTTTACAACATTCTTACCACTCACTGAATAGACTATAACATTATTACTATTTTGGTCAGATATAAACATGTACTTGCCGGTTTTATCTGCCCTGATAAAGCCTATAGAATTCGTTCCAAGATTAGTTGAAGCTGAATAGATTTTACCGGGAACTAAAACCAAAGCAAATAAGACAAGAACAAATACGCTTTTTTTTATTTTCACTGTCATCCTCCTGGCTTTTCAATCAACCAATTATAGTATTATTTATCTCCCTACTTAATGACTTTCTGCATATACTTCCTGTCTTTTGATCTTCCTCTTTCTTCTCCAAATCTCATCTCAACACTTATCCTGTGAGCAATATCCAAAATCTTTCCAAATGTTATTCCATAGTCAAAAATAAATTCGTCAAATTTGTACCCTATCCCGACAGTTACCATTCTGTCATCAACAGAACTGATTGGCACCCCAATCCTTGCAAAGAATTCATTGTAACTGCCTTCAACACCAATCATAATTTTTATAGTTTTATTATTAATATCATAAGCCCCATCAACCGCTGCTAATAATTTAATTTCTTCTATTTTGAAATTATATGAAGCTCCTGCCTGTACATTAAACGGTAAAGGTTCGATTGTATCAAGATATTTTAATCCAATTCCCAGATTATGCAAAGAGACTCCAAAATCAATTTCTTCCATGAAAAGTCCTTTAAAAATTGCGCCAAGATCTAAAGCAGCCGTAATTGCGCTTTGAGTATTTACAAGAGTGCTATACATCCCTTTCAAACTCACACCTGCGTTGATTTTTCTGGACAGATTAATCCCCATACTCACATTTGCCACTATATCCTGTTCACTAGTTACCGTAGCAGTAATACCATCTGTGTAGTTTAGATCCATCTGACCGCCGTCTAAATACCCAACACAAATACCAAATGTCCCTATTTTTCCAAACTTCTGTCCATAAGCAACGCTTATATAGTTAACCCCTGTTAATCCGCTGTTATAAAACATTGCTGCCAGTTGAGGATCAGTTATGTCTGCCAAAGATGCCGGATTATAATGCATAAGGATTACGTCACCGGATAAGGAGGTACAAGCTCCTGCTAAGCCAACACTCCTTGCTCCAATATCCTCAAGCAAAACATTTCCCGAGGTATTACCGGAACCTGCAAAGCAAACTCCATTAAATAGGAATATTAACACCATTATAAATACTTTGATTTTCATTAACTTTTCCCCTCCGGTTTTTGTTTGTTTCACCGTTTCTAATTAAATGATAACATATTCGATGCAAATAAATACACAAAAAAAGGGCTGCTCTTTCAAGCAGCCCTTGATTATATCTATACTTTAATACATCACTTACTTCCCCTTGTATTTAAACGCATCTCCTACGGCATCTTTTTTTGTCTTGTCATCAAAGAAAGGAGGGAGCTCAAACTCCTGCGCGGGAAAGATCCAGTTCGGGTCTTTTATTAATTCTCTGTTGCTTTTATAAATCAGGGGCCAGAGAAAGGGATCGTCCAATACTTTTCCGTCTTTTGCTATATTCCAGAGGTTATCACCGCTTTTAACCGTGTACTTTCCGACAGATGCAGCCACACAGGCAGATTTAGCGGCTTTCGCGTCATCCGAAGCCTTTCCGGCATAATCTATCGCTTTTATGTAGTCTTTCTCATCATAAGCGGCTACAGCTTTTACCAGATTATCCTCGGCAGATTTTAAAAGCTCGGGAGCATGTCTTTTTGCGCCTGCTTTCACAGCTTCTTGTATATCTTGTTTTGCTTCTGCTATCAGAGTTTCTGATTTTTTTATAATTTCACATAATTTTCTGGCTTCAGCTGCTTCTTCGTAAGCTTTCTTTGCCGGTTCCAGCACTCCGGGATAATCCTTTCCTGAATATATTTTCTTAGCGGAAAGCAGATCTTTAAAGGCACGCATAAACAAATCAGTCGCGTGTTTTTCCGCCCCCAGCTCCCGCGCGGCCTTTACTTCCGCTTCGGCTTTTTCCAGAGCCAAGTCTGCTAAAGTTTTTGCTTTTGCCGCCTTTGCGTTTTCCAAAGACTTTCCCGCAAAGGTAACGGCAACTTCAAGGTCTTCTTTCGCAAGAGCATCTTCCGCAACAACAAGCTTGGACTCCGCAGAGTCAAGAAGATCTTTTGCGTATTTTTCCGCGCCTGCCTTCTTTGCCTCTGTAATTACAGTTTTTGCTTCTGCTATTAACACTTCCGCATCACGAAAGGCCTTATCCTCTTTTGTCAAATCTTTGTTGGCAGCACAACCGGAAAAGAAAATAGAACCGAGGAGAAAAATCGTAAACATTAGTTTCATAAAAACCCCCTTAGAAACAAATTCGAAAAAACCGGCAAATAGTGAAACTCCACGCCCTTACGGACGTGGCGTCATTTCATACTTGAGCTATGCTCAAGCCAAAGGAGTATCCTCCTTTGGAATCCTCTTGTGAGCGGAGCTTATTTATTATATGCGGTTTTTTCATCCACGAGCTTACGCCAGTGGTTTTCAAAACCGCCTGCACAATAAAACTCCAAACCCAATCTATTTTTATTCCCTTTTCTTTTTCATTCTTTTTCGGATTTCGAGTTTCTATTTTTTCACTTTGTACTTTGTATTTGTTCTATCTCTTTGAGTTTTTCCAATATATCCGCAGAGACAATGAACACGGATTCACTACTGTCTATTTTAACATAAATTCCGGAATTTGCAACATTTCCAATCAAGATTTTTGCTTTTACCTGTTTTTCGTTGTTTACCATGCCGGATAAAGTTATTATAAAATCAGGATTCTTAAGCCCGTACTTCTCAAATTTTTTACCCGAATCATCCGCAAAAGTTTTCGCCTCAAAATTAAGCAGGCTTTCTATTAAATTGGAATACGGCGTTTCTGCGGTTTTTCTCCCCGCAGGTAAAACAGGTTCAGTGACTGTATATTTCCCGTCAACGCCCTTTTTTGCTGTTATCTTTTTCTTGTCTTTTACAAGCTCTACCTCATTAATATCACTGCCGGTAAGATACAGGAGTTTTTTATCTCTGAAATCGTTATAGACTTTATCCGCACCTCTCAAATAGGCACTGTCTATGGAATAAATTACCGGAGAATTATCCAATTTCGCGTAATCTTCTTCTTTTGTCAGATGTTTTTTTCCGATCAAAACTGTTATATTTTTCTTATCTGATAAACTTGAAGCAAGGGTAAGTCTTGGATTTAAAAGACCATACTTCTTTAAATCTATTCCGTTATCGTCAACAATGCTCTTCGCCTTTAGCTCTTTCATTCCTGATATGAATTTATTTACTTCCTCGTCTTTGGCTTTGAAACCATAAGGATTAATTAGCCATTTTCTATCTTCCCCTTTCGCTAAGGAAAATTCCTTTGCCTCATACTTCAGGTCAATCCTGTTTACTTTATCGGTGTCTATTTCAAAGAGAGATTTTTTCCTGAGACTATCCGCGTTTTTCATAACATTTTCAATAGAAAAACTATAGCCAATATAAAGCTCAGACCGGTCTTTATCTTTTACGTAATAAAAAGTCCCTGTGGGATTTTTATCACCGATCAGCAGAGTATTTTTCTTTCCATTCTTAAGAGTGAAATTTACATTGTAAGACGGCTTTTCCAGACCATAGTTTGAAAGAGCCTCGGGCTTTTCGATTTTTCTATCTATAGTCAAGGCGGCAATATTGGTAACCACTATATCTACTTCGGATTTTTCAATTTCATAGGATTTTGGTTTTACCATAACCCAATCATCTCCATATTTTTCACATAACACGGTTTCTCTGGAAGCATTGTTTACCAACTCAAAGGATTTAATATCATCCTTGACCATATTAAATATTTTTATTTTACCCCTGTCTATCTTATCCCCTCTGTCAAGATAAAGGCTAACGCCTCCAAGAACAACAAATATCCAGACGACAATCCAGGCAGATAAAAATCTTTTCTTTTTAGGGCTCATAATAAGTCCCCCCTTTTTAAAAATGACCCCGCACCATTCACTGCATTCAGATGCAGGACCATGAACCTGATCCTAAACAATCGTTTCCTCAAGTATAGGGGAATGGTTCATGGTTTCTAAATATATTATCTTATTTCTTCCGTCTTTTAAGGAAAACTAAAATTCCGCCGCCGACCACAATAAGCGGAGCTACAACAATAGTCATAATAAACATGATTGTCCATTGTGTACCGGTCAGGGATTGCAAAGACCTGACATCAATGGTTTTTGGTCTTATGGAAATCTTTGACCCTTCGTCAATCAGCCAGTTAACGGAATTTACAAATAAATCAAGATTGCCCTGCATTCCGCCTATTCCGGCGGGAGCATTGGTAGCAAAATCTGAATCTCCTATTATCACAAATTTCATTTGCTTGGAACTCTCTGTGTCTTCTATTTTGGAATCTTTTTTATCTTTTATATATTCCGTAACAGCCCAGCCCAAAGACAGCGGCGGTTTCACGTCTTTATCGTCCTCTTTCGGCCCGGGTTGCACCTTAAGACTCTGTAAATTTGTTTCTCCCCAGCTTGCGTCGGAAGTAGTCATTAATTTATCTTTAGAATAAGCACGCGTTCCCTGCCTGCCGGTATCTGAAATAGACCTGCTGGCCGGGAAAAAAACAGGTATCCTGTTCTTAATAAAAGGTTCCGTAATAATATGATTCTGCCACTCCGGAATCGGAGCACCCGGATCTTTTACAACTACCATATTGAGGTATGATTTTGGATCTACTACAAAATCATTATCCAGTTTTAAATTCCAGTTACCAAGTAAAGTTTCAAAACCCGTAGCCACAAACGGGTCAAAGAGCATAATTGCTTTTCCGCCTTTATCCAGAAAAGTTGAAACCATATCCACTTCTTTGTTCCCAAATGAAAATTGCGGTCCGCCTACAACCAAAACTGTGCAATCCTCCGGTATTTTTCCTTCTTTCATCAGATTCAGGCTTTTTACTTCATAATTATCGTTCACCAGAAGCTGTTTAAGGAACCCGAATCCGGAGACATTTTGCACGTCTTCCAGTTCTCTTTCCCTGTGCCCTTCTGTGAAATAAATAACTTTTTTCTTTGCCTCGGAAACAGAAAGGATCGCATTTACTATCGCCTGCTCTCCCTTAAACTCCCTGTTTCTGTCATAAGTGCTGACTACATCTTTTTCGAAAATGTCTTTTCTTTTGTCTCCCATTTCCACCACGGTAATATTGTAATCATTCACCTTGTAGGCGGAAGCGGCAGCTTTGTCATAGTCCAGATCCAATATTTTTACTTTAATCTTTGAATTCTGCTTTGCCATATCTTTAAGCAGCTCTCCCATATAGCGGTCAAAACCCATGTTTTTCTTGACAATAGCCGTAATGCGCAGTTCCTCTTTAAGGTCTTTCAGGATCTTTACAGTCTGAGGGGACAAGCTGTATTGCTTATTAGCCGTCACATCATACTGCAGATTAAAATTACTTAGAATTTTCGAAACAAACCAGAAGCAACCGAGGATAAGAATAACTATCAGGATAGAGGCTGTTCCGTACCTGGTATTTCTTTTATTAAAAATATTTTTTATACTATTCGCTATATTTATTATCATATTTTTCATCTTTACCACCTCTTCCATTCAAGCCGCTTGACCGTAATAAAAAGAAAGAAGAAGATCAGGGCAGCGTAATAGAACATGTCATTTACGCTTATTACACCTTTTGAAAGATTATCCAGAGGTTTAATAAGCGAAAGAGAACCGAAGAAATTACCGATTCCTCCTGGAAGTAAATCCCCCATCCAGCCGATAATCCAGAAAAAGATAAGAGTAATCATCCCGACAACCGCAGAGATAAGCTGGTTTTCCGATAAGGAAGAAGCAAAAAGCCCTATGGCAAGACACGCAGCGCCATTTAAGATAAAAGCAAGGACGGAGGTGAGTACCGGCCCCATATCCGGCCTGGCAAAGAGAACCAGATACAAAGGATATTGAAGGAAAAACACCGCGGTAACCAGATATAAAAACAGAACCCCGAGATATTTTCCGATAACGATATCGGACACTTTTACCGGAGAGGTGAAGAGAAACTCAATAGTCCCGAGCTTTTTCTCTTCCGATAAAAGCCGCATGGAAAGAATAGGAGCCATCAACATGAAAGTAAAACACATGTTCATAAGAAAACCCCTGACTTCCGCGATCCTTGAAGTAAAAAGTATTGAGTAATACATAAATCCCGAAATCAGTAAAAACATCCCGATAATTACGTAGGCCACAGGAGAAACAAAATAGGACTTAAATTCTCTTTTTGCGATAATAAGCGCTTTATTCATTTTACGCATCCTCCTTTGTGGTCAACCTTAAAAATACTTCTTCAAGACTCAAGCTCGAGCTCTTCATCTCAAATATAATCCAATCATTTTTTACGGCAGTTTTAAATAACTCTTCCCTGACATCTTTACTGCCGGCACGAACAACTTCTACAATGGTCAGTCCGCCTTCCACAGCAACCTTTACCTCTCCAAGGCCTTTGATCTTTTCGTATTCTTTTGCGACCTCAGATAGAACCTGTTTCCCTTTAAGTTTCACGACTACTTTATCGCCGCCTTCTATTTTTCTGGATAATTCTTCCTGCGTATCTTCTGCAACTTTTTCACCCTTGTCAATGATGACAATCTTATTACAGGTCATAGCTACTTCAGGAAGGATATGACTGGAAAGGATAATAGTGCGTTCACCCGCCATATTTTTTATCAGCTGCCGGATTTCTATTATTTGTTTCGGATCCAAACCCCGTGTAGGTTCATCAAGGATCAGTACTTCAGGATCATTCAAGAGCGCCTGAGCGAGCCCTACTCTTTGTTTGTACCCGCTTGAAAGACGGCCGATTATCCTGTTTTTTACATCTTTAATACCTGCAAGCTCCATTGCTTTAAATACGTTTTTGTTACGCTCTTTTTTTGGCGCACCCTTTAACTGCGCGGCAAAATCTAGAAAAGAGTAGACTGTCATTTCATAATATAAAGCCGGCCCCTGATGCCCTTCCTGCATATACCCGATCCTCTTTTTAACCTCAAGAGGATCTTCGACCACGTCAAAACCCGCGATTTTCGCGCTTCCCCCTGACGGCTGAAAATATCCGGTAAGAATTCTCATTATTGTAGTCTTACCCGCACCGTTTGGACCGAGCAAGCCGAGAATCTCGCCCTTATCCACGGTAAAAGAAACGCCTTCCACCGCTTTAGTCGGACCGTAAAACTTGGAAAGATTTTTAACTTCTATCAAGATAAACCTCCTTTAAAAAAATAAATTACAAAAATAGTTACGAGTAGCGGGTTGCGAGTTGAGCAAAGTCTAAATATCAAACCATAGTCCTTTGTGTAATCCACCTAGGCGGATTACGGGTGCTACACTAACGTGTTATTATAAACTAAAAACAGTTTACCGTTTACAGTTATTATTTGCCTGCTTTTTCTCGCTGTCAACTATACACTGTAAACGGTAAACTTCTTTATAATGACAGTGTTTTTCAGTATTATGTTCCCTAATGTCCGGCTCAAATGTCTTTTTTAAGCTCATTTAACAGGTTCAGCGCTTCAATCGGGCTCAAGGAATTTACATCAATTTCTTCAAGCTTTTCGAGAATCTTTCTGCCTTTATCATCTGTAGAGGCTTTTTTTTTGTCAAAAATTGAAAGCTGGGAAATTACACCTGCCCCGCCTGCCAGTTTTGATTTACCTTCTTTATCATAATTAGCTTCTTCCAGATTATGCAGAATTTCTTTAGACCTTTTAAGAACTTCTTTTGGAAGCCCTGCCAGACGGGCAACCTGAATTCCATAACTCCTGTCCGCGGCGCCTTCCACTATTTTCCTTAAAAATATTATCTCTTCGTTCCATTCTTTGACCATGATATTATAGTTCTTTACCCGCGGCAGTGTCAACGCCAATTCGGTTAACTCGTAAAAATGCGTCGCAAAAAGAGTTTTTGCTCCGAGTTTTTTATTATCATGTAAAAATTCCGCCACCGCCCAGGCAATGCTTATTCCGTCAAAGGTGGCCGTACCTCTTCCTATTTCATCAAGAATAATAAGAGACTTTTTTGTGGCATTGTTTAAAATATTGGCGGTCTCCAACATTTCCACCATAAATGTGGACTGACCCAGGGCAAGATTATCAGAAGCTCCTACTCTCGTAAATATCCTGTCCACCACTCCTATTTTGGCTGAATCCGCGGGGACATAGGAGCCAATCTGGGCCATTAAGACGATCAGAGCCGTCTGCCGGAGATAAGTGGACTTTCCCGCCATATTCGGACCTGTGATAATAACCACCTGGGTATCCGTGTTATCCAGAATTGTATCGTTTGGGACAAAACCGTCTTTCACTATAAGTTCTATGACCGGATGCCTGCCGGATTTTATTTCTATTATGTCCGTATTGTTGACTTCCGGCTTGACATACTTATTTACCGCCGCGGCTTCCGAGAAAGAAGCAATAACATCCAGGGCGCCTATTAGTTTTGCATTTTCCTGCAATTTGGGTATACTCTTCGCAATTTCCTCCCGCACCTGACAGAAAAGTTCATACTCAAGAAGCCCTATCTTCTCATCGCTGGAAAGGACCAGGGATTCATATTCTTTCAGTTCCGGAGTAATAAATCTCTCTGCATTCGACAGCGTCTGTTTTCTAATGTAATTTTTAGGCGCGCTTCCCTGGTTAGCCTTGCTCACTTCTATATAATAACCAAAGACGGAATTATAGCCGACTTTGAGCGAACTTATACCGGTGCGTTTTCTTTCATCTTCCTGATATTTTGTTATCCAATCCTTTCCGCCCCTGCTGATATTCCTCAGTTTATCAAGCTCTTCATTAACGCCGTCTTTCAAGATATTTCCTTCTTTTACGGAAAGGGGAGGATCTTCTTCTATCTTTTCTTCGATCAAGCAGGCTTGTTCTTTCAGCAAACAAATATTATCTTTTATCTTCATTAAAATACCGGAATCTGATTTACCGAGAAGCTCTTTTATCTTTGGAAGTTCTTTTAAAGAATTTTTTAGCGAAATAAGTTCCCGGGCGTTCAAGGCCTTGCAGCCGATCTTACCGCAAACCCTTTCAAAATCCGCAAGTTGTCCGATAACATTTCTCAACTCCTGCCTTAAAATATAATCCTGCAGGAATTCGTCCACACCTTCCAGTCTGCTTTCTATCTCCTTTACGTCTATAAGGGGCTCCAGTATCCACCTCTTTAATACACGGCCGCCCATAGCGCTTCTTGTTTTATCAAGAACATAAAAAAGCGTACCTTCCTGGCTTTTATCCGCCATGCGCTCAAATAATTCAAGGTTCTTCCTGGTCGCGCTGTCCACCAGCATGAACATTCCCGGATTATACACGCTGATCTTACTTAAATGAGATACCGAACCTTTCTGGGTTTCTTCGGCATATTTTAAAGCCACTCCGGAGGCCGATACCGCCGCTTTATATTCTGCCAGGCCAAAACCGTCAAGCGAGGCAGTTTTAAAGTGTTTTAGCAGTATTTCTTTCGCAACTTCATGATCGAAGTAATAATCCTCCTGAAAACCCGTTAAAACACCGCTGCTTTCAAGATATTTGATCAATCCGGGTTTGCTGCTTTCATAGGAGGCCGGCAATATTATTTCTTTGGGTTTATATTTATTCAATTCGTCGTAAACAGTATCAAGTCCGTCTTTTATGTTAACTTCAGAAGTCAAAAGCTCGCCCGTAGAAATATCCAAGAACGCCACTCCCGCTTCTTCCCCTTCTATATATAATGCGGCCAGGAAGTTATTTGATTTTTGTTCGAGCAACCCGTCTTCAAGCACCGTCCCAGGGGTAATTAATTTTACTATCTCCCTTTTTACTATTCCTTTTGCCAGCCTGGGATCTTCTACTTGCTCGCAAATTGCAACTTTATGCCCGCTCTTTATCAGCTTGGTAATATAATTTAACGCAGAATGAAAAGGAATACCGCACATAGGGACAGGTTCAGAAACTGAAGTATCCCTGGGATCTTTCGGATTCCGGCCCCCGCCTCTTTTTGTTAGTACAATTTGAAGCAGGGAAGAGGCCAGCTTGGCATCCTCAAAAAACATCTCGTAAAAATCCCCCAGCCGGAAAAACAAGATAGCGTCGGGATGCTGCTTTTTAAGCTCCCGGTATTGCCGCATCATGGGCGTCAACAATCCATTTTTTTCCATTAAAATTCCTTTAGCTGCAACGCGCGTTTAAGTTTGCGCGCAAATTTTAATATATCATAAGTGGAGTACACTTCTTTTACAAATTTTCTTGTTTCGGGAAAACTTATTACCATAACCGCCCTATCAGGATCTCCTTTATAATTTTTGATCCACTCGTCGGCATTTTTTGTGCCGGCATTATAGGCCGCAAGAGCAAAAACCAGGTTGCCGTTATAACGCTTCAGGAGTTTTACCATATAGTAATACCCCAGGTGAATGTTAATCTCAGGGTTGTACAAGTCTTCTATATTCACATAATCAACGTTCAACTCATGAGCCATTTCTTCCGCTGTTTCCGGCATAAGCTGCATAAGACCTATCGCCCCTTTTTCTGAGACCGCAATCGGATTAAAAGCGCTTTCAGATCTGATAATCGCGGCCACTAAGAGAGGGTCAAGTTTATACTCTTTAGAGTATTTTTCCAGCAAAATATTATGTGTTACAGGAGAAAGTGCGGTCCAGAACCAGTCACTGACCAAAAATAAAATAACCGTAAGGACCACCAGTACGGCGCTCAATATTATTATTTTCTTATTGTTCTTGTTTTTCATACAGCTTTTTCGTTTTTGAGAAGTACGGATAGTTTTTGCATCTTTAGATGAGGCTCGCAGGGGGATTTGCTATTAAATCCAAAATCTTTGTAGTATATAATTTATACATCAGCTTTTAACGTGGTTGATAACTTCTTTACCGCTTTTGAAAGAACCACTAATATTCTTAATCTCTTTTTCAGAATTAAGCGTCTCGTAAGTAAAAATCTTTTTCTTCAGGCTTTCCAATTCCTTATTCAAGCGGTCTATCGTTATTTCGGCTCCATGTGCTCTATTCACTTTAAAAACCTCCGTTTATTACTGCTTAATTTTAACATAATACTTCTACTTTTACAATATTCAGTTAATTCTCTTTCCTTCAATCTAAATCAAATACTTTTGAATCAAGAAGCACTATGAAATTAAGAGAATCATCCTTTCTCCTTGTTATTTTTTCACAACGCAAACATATAGATCAGAATTGGTATCATTAAAAACCACTTCAAAAGCGTCATTAAATTGACTGCTTCGCAATATTAACGGTAAATCAGCATTATTATAACTCGAAAGCCGTTTCGCCTCCCTGATATTAATGAGAGCAAGCGAGATGTTTTCTTTTTTTAAAACATTTTTCAGGCCGCCTTCACTTTTCGCTCTTTCCATGTATTGAAGCAGCGGTATCACGTCATAATCTGTTCCCGCTATGAACGGTTTTTTACAGTAAAAAGCTCTGCTCTCTCCTATAAAAAGTACTTTACTTCCCGGCTCCGTTTTTATTTTATTTAAATATTCCACAGCTTTAAAATACGGATTAGGATACGTACCTCTTTGAATGCCGAGATATTTTTCTTTTGTGAGTTTACCGGAAAATAGCGAAACCGGGTCCATATTTCTGAAGTTAATATTTGAGACCCAAACCAGGTTATTGACAGCAAGTACAGCAAGTACAGCAAAAACAGTAAAAGAAGCGTATTCGTCTTTTTCTTCCTTAAGGAAACTGGTTATCACATAACCAAAATACAGCGAAAGAAAAATAAGTCCGGGAATAAAAAACCTGGCTATTCTGGTAACACTTACCCAAAACAGCGCAGTAATTGCTATAAATACCAGCAAGGATTGTAACGGCTTCTTTTCTCTTCTTTTTTTCAGGAGAGGCCAGAAGAGAAACGGCAGAAACGCCAACAAAGCCGGTCCAAGGTTCATACTCGCAAAGGGGCGGGACATTGTTAATGTCCAGGGCAGTTTAAGAAAATCAACCATGGAATTAACGGGAGTTCCCGTCTGCTCCGCTAAGAGCTTAAGCATTCCCGGAGTTCCGGAAAAATAAGGATATACAGGATTGTCAAAGAATAAGTAATTCTTAATCAGCCAGGGTACAACAGGGATAAGGGCAAAAAAGAAGAAGACGGCAAATACTCCAGGAGCTTTTTTAAACACCCTGTTTTTAAAACAATAGTATAGTAGAACTGACACAATCCCCGCAGCATAAATAATGCCGGAATACTTTATTCCCATACCAAAACCCGCGAAAAGCCCTGCAAGGGCTACTGTTTTACTTGTATCAGAAAAGCCTTTCTCCGCCGCATTCACCACCAGATAGAACGAAAGAAAGAACCAGAATGCCGACAAAGCATCCACCTGCGTATTTACAAGATTAACAGAAACCAGCGGTATTATACAAAAAAGAGCAATTGCAAATAAACCTGCCTGCCGGCTTATATATTTTTTCGAGAAAGAGTATACTGAGACCAAAAGAAGCATCCCGAAAAGAAAATTAATGAGTTTGGCAGTTACCGGCCCGTTTAAAACTAATCCTACCAGATACAGGATCTCTCCATTTCCGGGAAAACCGGAAAAAATATTATAAGGCATCGAAATTATGCCATGGTTTAGCAAGAAGGAAGCGGGTATTGCAAGGTGATATTCAAGAGAATCAAAAAAAGTCTCCGGCGTTAAAGCCATAAAGAGGTTCATCAGCATGAAAATACCGGTTATAACAAGTAAAAGTTTTTCCGTCCCGCTGTATTTTTTCGGTTCAAACCTGATACCGGAAGGATTACTGTAAAGTTCAAACAGAGCATAAATACAAAGCCCTATAAAAGCCGTAAAAATAACCCCCTCATAAAGAATACCCAGAACGGCTATCATGAAAACAAATGCCGTAATAACAGAAAAACCCGCTGCTGCAGAAACAGCAAAATAACCCGGAGTATCAAAATCTTTTTTTAAAGTATTTGCAAGTTTTCTTCCGATAATATAAGAGACAGCGAAAAGGAAGCAGGCAAGAAAGATTTCAATTAAAACTTCAACCAGATAAGAGGAAGCTCCTTTCAGATTAAAGCACGCGGGGAAAGTTGATACATACGCCAGAAATTTATTATAATCTGCCGGCAATACAGTATTATATGTAAATATTACAACCAGAGCCCAGATTAAGAAAATTACAAAAATCAGCCTGTTCTTCACTTTTCACCTTGTTTTGCTCCGAGAACTTCAAACACAAGATTATAAGAGGTTTTTCCCTTAAATTGTACAAGTTCTACCTGCCTGGTTTCAAAATGATCTGTAATTAAATCATTCGTTTGCTGGGAAATAAGAATCTGAGTGCCGTAATTTTTATTTAACGCCTGGAGACGGGCAGCAACATTAACCGCATCACCTATCACAGTATACTCCATATGTCCCATCGAACCGATATTCCCAAGTACCACTTCTCCGGTGGTAATACCGATCTTCATACCAAATATCGGCCTGCCTTCACCTGCCCATTTAATCCGGAGTTTATTCAATTCCTTATTCATTTCCAAAGCCGTAGCCACAGCCTTAACAGCATGGTCCTTAAGAGGTACCGGTGCGCCGTAAAGGGCCATAATTGCATCTCCCATATATTTATTTATCATTCCTTTATTTTTAAATATTACTTCGTTCATACATGAAAAATATTCATTTAGAAGCCTTACCACCTGCTGAGGATCAAGAGCTTCCGCCATAGAAGTAAAATCACGGATATCTGAAAACAGAATAGTTACAAGACGTTTTTCCCCTCCGAATGTAGTCTTCCCGCCGCTCTTTATTACCTCATCTAAAAGTTCAGCGCTCATATAACGGGAAAACGCCACCTTTATCTGCTCCTTCTCTTTCAGGTTTTTAGCCATGTCATTAAAGGAGCTCACCAGATCATCAATCTCATTCATCATTCTTACTTTAATTTTAAGATCATAGTTACCCGCGCTTATTTTTGAAGCACCGTCAATTAAAAGTTTTATGGGCCTCACTAAAAACATTGCAACAAGAGAAGAGATAAAAAATCCGAAGACAATAGTAAGGATAGCTACAATTATCACGGTTCTGGCAGCGACGGACATAAGCGCATCAATCGCATTCTGAGAAACCCCAAGATGAACCTTTCCTATTATCTCCTCACCTTTCTTCACATCTGATCTAACCTCATAAATTTTTTCTCTTTTGCCGTTGCTCATCCCAAAATAATACGGGGTTTTTTCTTTTATTTCAAAAACTGGAGAGATGTACTTTTTATTCCATTCTCCGGAGATATTGTTTGAAGCAATAATTATAGATTCATCCGCATCGGTAATCCGGACATATTTTATCCATTTTTTATTATCTCTGCTGTTTACTACTTTGGTAATAGTGGAAATGAGAGCCGTATCGTCAATAGGAGACTGGGACAGGGCATCGGAAACATTGCCCGCAATACTTTCACAAAATTGCTGGCCGGTGGCGATAAAATTGTCTTTTAATATTTTAACTTGGTTTTGAAGTGTCAATAAACTTACCGAACCGATAGAAAGAGCTATAAGCACTGAGAAAATAATACTTAACTGGCTTCTAAGGGTGAACTTCAAGAGTTTTTCCAAACGTTTTCTCATAAGACTCCATAAATATAAATTAACCGTTATACGTTATCAGGTAATAAATTCGTCCATAAAAGCCGATAAAAGTCCGTAAAGGTCCATAACGTTCTACACTATGGTGTTATTATATATTAACAACTCCCTTTATTGCCGCGCCTCTGCGCATCCGACCATCCAAGCATCCGCTTTATTTTCTGCTTTATTTCCCTTTCTTTCTGGCTGCCTTTTTAATATTTAAACCTGCTTTTTCAAAAGACGGATCCAGGATCAAAACGTCATTCCATTTTAATATTGCCGTATCTATATCTTCCCGGCCGTAAGCTTCCAGACCATCGAGATAAACTTTATCGCGAAGCTCAAATATTTCTGTTTGATATTTTTCCAATAATTCCATAGCTTTCCGGTTTTCGGGGTCAATTCTTAAGCAATCTCTGAGTTCTTTTGCCATATTCAGCCAGTCTTTGGCATCGGCAAATCTTGAGGCACTATCTAAGTATACTTTTCTGGAAGACTCCACAAGATTTTCAATTCTTTTAATCTCTGCAATTAAATAGCTGACATCCTTTTCTTTGTTGAGTTTCGAAGCAAATTTGGAAGCCAGCTGATAATTCTGTATGGATGCAAGGTAATTTTTTTCTTCATACTCTTTTTTTGCCGCGGCAATATTTGTTTCATATTCCATCTTCACTCTTTCCATACTGGAGAAATTATTCAGACGCTTATTTGCCGTCTCAATACCTTTTTTTGCAACGGGATCGTCTTTCTCTATTGCAAGGATAACATTCCACTCTGCGGCAGCTTCTATCAACTTGTCCTGATTAAAAAGGTCCGTTGCTTTTTTATTATGTTCTTCCACTATTTCTTCTTTGTTCTTTTTTATTTCCCTGGCAATATCGGCATCATTCGGACTGGAGGAAAGCGCCATCTGCCATTCCCCCGAAGCTGCCAGAAGCTTACCATCTCCGGCTAACTCAACTGCTTTTTCCAGATGCGCTTTTGCCTCTTTTTGTTTATATTTTTTATTTATATCCCCCAGTAATTTCTGCGCCAGCTCATATCTCGGATTAAGAACAAGTATGGCTTGACAGAGTTTCATAGCTTCTTCATGATTACCGTTATTATGCGCTCCCAGAGCTTTTGTGTAGAGCGAGGAGGATTGAGCTTCTTTATCTTTTTTATCATCTTCATATTTTTTCCCGCCCATAACTTCAGGAAGCGCCGCTTGTTTTCCCTTAATAATAATATCAGTGAGATAAGTTTTTCTATTATGTACAGCCCAATAGAATTTCCCGATATCTTTATTATTATAAAGTTCGTCAAGCTTGGCAATCACACTTTCAGGCGCAGAATAATCCGCATCTTTATAAATTAAGATATAACTGGAGTTGTCCCAGATCGTCACCTGTATTCTGTTCGCGTTTTTTACTGTAACCCTTCCGGTAATGGATCCATCTGTTCCGGTTAAACTGTCATTTGACTGGCAAAATGCAAAAAAAGCCGAAAGAACAAACATTGAAAGTTTTGCAATGAAAGAATATTTTTCCATTTACACCTTTATTTTAAAGTATTTTCTTTTTCCGACTTTTACTATATCCCCTGTTTTGATTTTGACATCCGTATCGGTCTTCTCCACCCTTAAATCATTAATATATACTCCGCCCTGTTCCACCAGTCGTTTTGCCTCAGTCTTATTTGTAACCGCATTAAGCGCTATCAGAAGGTTAATAATCCAGATGCCGCCTTCTTTTAAGGAATCAGCAGGAATAGAATATTCCGGAATATCTTTCGGCAGCTCTTTTTCTGTAAAAACCCGCTCAAATTCAACAGCTGCTGCTTCTGCAGAATATTTATCATGATACATTGTAACAATTTCTTTTCCCAGGCGTTTTTTAAGCTCTTTCGGATGAAGTTTACCGTTTTCTAGTCCTTTTTCCATCTCCCGGATTTCCGGCATAGGAACCTCTGTTAAAAGTTCAAAATAGCTGATCATAATAGAGTCGGGAATTGACATTATTTTTCCGAACATTTCACGGGGGACTTCATCAATGGATATGTAGTTATTTAAAGATTTACTCATTTTATTCTTCCCGTCAGGGCCCATAAGTATCGGAAGAAAAAGCCCCACCTGAGGAGGCTGACCGCTTTCCCGTTGTAAATCTCTTCCGACTATAACATTAAACCTCTGATCTGTCCCGCCAAGTTCAACATCAGCCTTAATTTCAACCGAATCCCATCCCTGCATCAGAGGATATATAAATTCATGAAGAGCTATTGGAGTCCGGCTCTTATATCTGTTATCAAAATAATCGTGTTCCAAAAGAGAGGCCACGGTTATCTTCGAAGCCAGGCGGATTACATCGTTAAATGAAAATTTAGAAAACCACTCGCCATTATAAACAACTTCCGTTTTGGTCTCATCCAGTATCTTAAATATTTTCTCCCGGTAGTTTTCTGCATTAACCATTACAGCTTCATAGGTAAGCTGCGGACGCGTGGCATTCTTCCCGGAAGGATCTCCGACCATAGCAGTATAGCTCCCGATTATAATAACCACCTGATGTCCGAGTTCCTGAAACTGCTTAAGTTTGCGGAGAGGCACGGTAAAGCCAAGATGGACATCCGGCGCAGTCGGATCAATACCGAGTTTAACCCTGAGAGGTTTATTTTCTTTAACCGATTTTTCCAGTTTAAGGAGAAGTTCTTTTTCACTGACTAAATCAGCGACGCCGCGTTTTAAAAGAAGAAGTTGTTCAACGGCTGTTTTCATTTTTTTCCTTTTCTAAAAAAATTCAACTTAAAACTTAAAAACCGTCACGGGTAGCGGGTGACGAGTTGCGGATGCTACATTAATGTGATATTAAAACTCCTTGATGTAAACCTAGCCCCCAGAACCCAGCACCTAGCGCCATTATTTATTGTTTTTTTTTCCGAAAATATTTTCAAACCGCAATTGCCAGGGTATAAGCAAAGCCTCAATAACAATGTTCCTGTTTAGTTTGGAGGTGCCGCTGTGCCGGTCAATAAATATTATCGGGATCTCGCATATTTTAAAACCACTTTTACGAGCGCGGTAATTCATTTCTATTTGAAAAGAGTATCCGTCACTTTTTATTTTGTCCAGATTAACAGCTCTTAGCACTTCAGCTTTAAAGCACTTAAAACCGCTTGTGGCATCCTTAACCGGCAAACAAAGTATTATTCTCACATACAAATTAGCAAAAATAGAGAGTAATAATCTTTTTAACGGCCAATTTACGACACTTATACCATTGATATATCTGGAACCTATCACCAAATCATAGCTGCCCGCTTTTTCAATAAACAGAGGTAGTCTTTCCGGGTTATGTGAAAAATCAGCATCCATTTCGAATATAAAGTCATAACCCTTCTCCAGGGCATATTTAAATCCCGCAACATAGGCTGAGCCAAGGCCCTGTTTTCCCTCACGGTGCAAAACCTTCAGCCGTGGTTCACCCAGAGCCATCTTATCTGCGATATTTCCCGTACCATCAGGAGAATTATCGTCCACAATTAAGATGTTGATTTCCGGAGCAAATTTAAAGACACTCTCAATAAGCTTTTCTATGTTTAAAAGCTCATTATATGTCGGAATTACTGCTAAATATTTCATCGTGTATGCTATTTTGCTTCTTTTACAAATTTTACATTGTCAAAATAGAAAACACCTGAACCTTTAATAATAAGCTGTGCCTTATTAATATTTGCCCATTTACCTTCACGCGTATCGGAAACAAATTCCGAGTCTTTCACTGTGATTTGAACCCATTCACTCTTATCGGCATTTATTGTCTGTGAAGTCCATTTTTTCCATTTAGAATCAAATAGGTTTATAGCTATTGACCCCTTACCTTTCTCAACAAAAACATAAAAAGAAACGGCATTATTCAGAGCCATTACATTCTCGGAAGAGAGCGTAATCTGAGCAAATTTCTTTTCGTTTGCCGGATTCTGAGAATACGCCAGTTTCGCACTCTTTTTTCCGGTTTTAAATTTTTTACCATCCTGCACAAGAAGAATTTTATCTTCCACTGTTTCTTCCATGCCGGAAGCATCTCCAATATAGGAAGAAGCCTTCACTGTAAACGGTTCAGCTTCAAAGTCCTCTAAAACAGCTTCTGCAGCTTTTACCCCTGCAGGTTTTACTGTTTCAGGCATCACAACTTTTAAATCCTTAGGTACTTCCTTAACAGCCGCATTTTTATTTACCGGAGCAGTTGTCTTCTTTTCGGTATCCGCCGAAAAGCCATATGCCGCAAGAACCGACAAAAGAGCTATTACCGATACTGTTTTTTTCATACTGTCCTCCTGAATTTAATTATCTCTAACGAAACACCATTTTACCTTTATTGATCACCGATTAGAGTATTATCAAACAATAACTACGTTTAACTTTCAGGCCGGGGCACCTCCTTTAAATAAGTATTTTACTTATCACTCCCGTAATCCCGACAGTAATTTTCTATCATCATCGCAAGCTATTTTTTCTCTATAATATTTTTTACGGTATTTTTAAGCTCGTCAAGATCACCTGATTTAATAAGATATTTTTCGGCAAGCCAGACATTACTGTTGTTTTCATAGCCGGAGTACGCAGAATTCAGTATTACCGGCGGAACTTTCCTGGCGGAATCCCTTGAAAGCTTTTCTAAAACCGACAGGCCATCTATATCAGGAAGGCGAATGTCCAGGATTATTAAATCCACTGTATTTTTAGAAACCAATTCAAGCCCCTCCGCGCCGGTCGAAGCCAGCAACACATTATAGCCTTCTTCTTTAAAAGTTTCGGAGTACAGCTGCCTTATATTTTGCTCATCATCTACCACCAATATTGTTTTCATAGTTTATCCCATATTCTGAAAAGGCAAAATTATTTTTACAACAACTCCGGTAGAATTCGGAATTATCATAAGTTTTCCTTTGTGTTCTTTTACAATTTTCTCTGCAATAGGAAGCCCGAGCCCCATGCCGCCTTTTTTCGTAGTAAAGAAAGGTCTGATAATTCTATCAAGATTTTCGAGTTCAATCCGAGCCCCTTCGTCTTTTACCTCCAGAACAAAGCTATTATTTTCTATTCCGGCAGTTACCATTATTGGAGTTATTTCCGCCGCATCCAAGGCGTTTTCCATAAGATTAATTAACACCTGTTTAATTCTCTCACCGTCAGCTATTATCGGTTTTAATGTTTCCGAAATATCCACTTTAACAATATTTTTTGTTTTTCTGCCTGTTTCCACCAAAACAACTGCTTCTTCTACTACTTTTCTAACATTTATTGGCGCTAAAGTCAATTCAAAAGGCCTTACAAAATCAAGCACATCATGAATAATTCTTTCCAGACGTTTTACTTCATTTATTATTATTTCCATATGCCTCTGATTCTCCGGATGATTCTTCACTTTATCCATTACCATTTTGGCAAAACCGCCCACTGAAATCAAAGGAGTCCGCATTTCATGAGCTACTGTTGCCGCCATTTCTCCGATAACTGCGAGTTTCTCCGTTCTCATCAATATTTCCCTTGCTTCTTTAAGCCGTTCGTTTGTTTCTTCCAGTTCTTTTGCCCTTATTTCTAAATTCCGATAAAGCAAGGCGTTTTCAATGGCTAATCCCGACTGAAAAGCAAATCCTGACAGCAAATTCAGATATTCTATGGTTATTTCCTTATTATTTGCGAAGTTATCTGCAACAATAACACCTCTTACACTGGCTCCGGAAAAAATAGGAGCAACAGCAAAATATTCGGCTTTCCAAAAATTAAGAAAAGTCTTTGGTATTAAATCTCTGTATTTATAATCACAAACCACGGCTCTTCTTTCCTTCATGCAAATCGAGAAGACATTTTTTTCCGAAAGAGGAAGCATTATCTTTCCCGGTTTATATTTTTTTCCCGAAGCCTTAAAACCGCTTTCATATATATTTATAAGTTCAGGCAGATTTGCCGAGCTTACATCCAGGTTTGCTATTTCCTGCCAGACCCTGTAAGCTTCCTCCTTCGAAGCCGGAGAAACCATCATTCTGTCTTCCAAAAAAATTTCACTTTCGTCTACCATGAGAAGCATGGCCCTGTTAAACTGCAGTCCGTAACCGGCGGTTACACAAGTAAGTATAACATGAAGTGTTTTATCAATCTCTATCGTGCTCTGGACTAAACTGCTGATCTTTCGAAATAATAGGTTTTGCGCCTCACTCTTTTCCAGTTCTGAGTAAAGCTGATTAATCAGCCCCATAAACCCGTTTTCTGTATCTGTCTGTGTTTGCCTTTTAAATATCTCACAAGAGAGGCACTTCTTAAAAGCACTTGATGATTCCATCCCGTTAAGACAATGTTTATTTCCGGAAGTTGCCCAGCAGTAGATATCCTTCCTGCCAAAAGCAGGACAGGATTTTTCCCCGCACTTCATATGTTCCCAACAATTTAATTTATCCGGCACTTATCCTCCGCCTAGGCGGATTTCGCAAAGAGTTTATGGTTAGTTATTTAAACCTTTGCTCAACTCCCCTATATTCACTTTCTTCACTGTGATTACTGCACTTTCTGTACTTGCTTCACTTACTTCCTTTGCTCAACTTTCTTTACTTATTTTCTTTCCATAAAAATATTTTTCTATCACCTGCAAAGCATAAATATCTAAAACCTTCTTTATCCTGTGAAAAAGCAGGAGTACGATAGATTAACGACGGTTCTTTAGCAAGATCCACAGGAAAACCGGGAGCTAAAGCTCCGTCATGCGTAAAGGCATAAAGTAACGCATCCCTGCAACCGATAATTGTTTCCAGTTTTTTGTCCCCGATTATATCTGCAAGCAGCGGATTGTTACACATCCATCCCTTTGTTTCGGCAGGCCAAAACGGATAAGCTTCCCCCGTTGAGTTTATGGCCCAGACTTTGTTTCCAAGATTAGTCCCGACTACTATTTCTTTAGCTCCGTTTCCCGACAAATCACCGATCACAGCAACTGATTGAATATTACTTTTTAAATTAACGGGAAAACCCATCAGAGCCTCTCCGCTTCCTTTCCAGGCATAGAGGTAACCGGATTGGGCATTATTGCAGCTTCCTATAACAATCTCCGGTTTACCGTCGCCGTCAAGATCACCTATAGTCGGAGTTACATAAAATACATCACCTTCTATGGCAGAAACAGGCCAGCCTTTTGCAGGAGCCCCATTTGGCTGCCAAACATAAAGTTTTCCGCTGACAGAAGCAATCAGAAGCTCCGATATCTTATCTTGATTAATATCTGCAACTACCGGAGTAGAAAGCCATTGCGAAGTCCCTCCCTCCGGCAAAACGTATTGAGGCCATCCGGGAAAGGTGCTGCCATCTTTTCTGAAAACATACACTATTCCTGTATTCGCACCATTTACGGGTATTATCGTTGCCGCTATTATTATTTCTTTCTGTCCGTCCCCGTCCAAATCGGAAACGGCAGCAGAGGTGCCAAGATCCGCAGAACCTTTGATCTTCCAGGGTGTATTAAACTTTGTTTTGCCTTCTTTATCAAACACATAAATATTCATAAGATCCGGGCCTGTTTTTGTGGTAACCACAATTTCAGGTAAACCATCACCGTCAATATCGGAACAGGAAGGGGTATTCTCGCATCTTTCAGTAACAGGAGCCGGCCACCCCGGAAGAAGCTTGCCTTTTTTATCCAGTACATATATTTTAGATGTAGTAGCAGCTACAACTTCCGGCTCCCCGTCACCGTCAATATCAGAAAAAACCGGGGAAGAGTAGACAAACTGGCCTTCGGCTTCATAAGGAAATCCGCCTGCAAGATAATACGATTCACCTCCTGCTGCTTCTACTTTGGATGATACTAAACCGGGGAAAAGAAACAAGCACAGAAGAAGATTTAAACCGTATTCCTTAATTTTATTAAAAAGTGTTTTATAGTCTATTTTTAATATTTTTGCCGCCTTTGTTTTATTCCCGCCGGTTTCTTTCAATACTTTTATGATATATTTTTTTTCATATTCAGCCGCTGCTTTTTTTCCGACTTCAAGAAGTCCCATCCCGTTCTCCATAATATTCCCGTTGGCTGCGCCATCCAGGCCCTGCGGCAAATGTTCAGGCAGTATTTCTTCCGTTGAAAGAAGAACAGCACGCTCCAGAACATTTCGAAGTTCTCTTACATTTCCCGGCCACAAATATTTCATAAGTCTGTCCGCGGCACCTTCAGAAATTTTCGGAGCTTTTTTTCTCTGATTTTTAGCAAATTTTCCCGAAAAATAAGAGGAGAGCATCAGAATATCTTCGCCCCGCTCACGAAGCGGAGGGATAATGATTGTAAATACATTTAATCTATAAAGCAAGTCTTCTCTGAATTTATTTTCCTTAACCGCATTTTCAAGATCTATATTACTCGCCGTGATAAGGCGTGCGTCGATTTTTGTGGTTTCTTTTCCTCCTATTCTTTCAATTGTTTTTTCCTGTAAAAACCGGAGAAGTTTTTTTTGGACATCACCCGTAAGATTTCCCACCTCATCCAAAAAGAGAGTGCCGCATTCCGCAAGCTCTATGCGCCCCTGTTTTCGACCTACTGCTCCGGTAAAAGCCCCCTTTTCATATCCAAAAAGTTCGGATTCCACAAGATTCTCGGGAAGCATAGCACAATCAATCGCAATAAGAGGCTGGGAAGCCCTCCTGCTCTTCATATGAATAAAACGGGATAACAGCTCTTTTCCTGTTCCGCTCTCCCCTACAAGTAAAACTGTTATATCCGAAGATGCAGCTTTTTCCGCAAGCCCCAGTGTTTTTCTCATGCAAGAGCTCTTATAGACAATCGGGTCTTCTGCTAAACTTTCATTCAGATAACCGGCTAAACCTGTTACTTCACTTGAAAGTTTTTTTGTTTTCAGGATATTTTTAGCTACAATTGCAATACGATCTTTTACCGAATCCTTGGTTAGATAATCCTCGGCGCCTAATTTTATCGCTTTTACCGCCGCTTCCGCATTATTATACGCAGTAAGCATAATTACAGGAAGTTCAGGACGTGTTTCTTTAATTTTTTTCAGGGCTTCATAACCGTCTTTTTCTTCAGGCATCATAAGGTCAAGATAAACCAATTCTATTTCTTCTTCTTTCACCGCAAAGAGCGCCTCTTTTATCGAAGAAGCTTCAATAACACAAAACCCTTCCTCCTTTAAGGTTTCTGCAATAAACCAACGGCTTTTAGGTTCATCATCTACAATCAATATCTTAGTCATATTCTTCCCCTTTTTTCTAAAAAGATTCCACATCCTCCAGTTATATAGGACGGATCTTTCGAAGAAATTGCAAAGCTACTAGATTCCGCTTCCGCCTGAGGCGGACAGGGATACAAACCTTGATCAACTTCCTTCACTTTTTCCACTTTACTTACTTTCATTGTTTCCCTTACTTATTTATTACTATCAGTTTTAAAAACAGGAAACTGCTCTCCGACAGGAAGCTTTACCGTAAACTTTGAACCTTTCCCAACTTCGCTCTCCACCAGGATTTTTCCATTATGTTTTTGTATTATTTCATAGCAGAGTGACAGTCCAAGCCCTGTACCTTTTCCCACTTCTTTGGTAGTATAAAAAGGTATAAATATTTTTTTCAGGGTTTCCTTGTCCATACCCGATCCGTCGTCTGTTATTATTATATTTACATATTCTTTATCCCAAAATGTTTTAATCGAAATACTGCCGGACTCTTTCATCTCCAGGACGGCATCCATCGCGTTATTCGAAAGATTTATTATTATCTGTTGAATCTGGTTTTTATTCGCCCAAATTAAAGGAAGATCAGCAGCAAGCTCCTTTTTAACTTCTATATTCCTTACCTTAGAAAGAGCGTTTACCAGAGTGAGAGCGCTTTCTACAGTCTGATTTACATCAATCTCTTCTTGTACGGCTTTCTGGGTTCTGGAATAAGTCAGAAGGTCATCTATTAATCTCTTACTCCTTAATGCCTCCCGCTCTATAGCTTTAAGCGGTTTATAAAAAATATCTGTTTCAGCTATACGCTTTGCAACACTTTGTGCATATCCCAGAATAACGGTCATGGGATTATTTATCTCATGCGCAACCCCGCCGGCAAGCTTCCCGATGGCCGCCATTTTTTCGGTCTGCAGCAGCCTTTCCTGCGCTTCTTTTAAATCATTATAAGCAGTCGTAAGTTCTTTTGATTTCATATCCAGATCTTCCATTATATTCAAAGACGCAAGCTGTGTAAGTTCCAGATCGTGATAAGTCTCCTGCAATTCGGCTATCTTAACTTCTTCTTCCTTCTCTATTTTAAGGAACTCACGGATATCATTAAAAATAATAATAATCCAGGAAATCTCTCCGGTCTTTTCACTCCGGGCTGTGACAGAGAAGGAAACAGTTACAAACTGCCCGTTTTTTGCTTTTATCTTTGTCTTCCCGCTTCCCGGACTAAGAATTTCCAGAAGATCGTGATTACTCTTTATTCTTGCACCGATATCTTGTTCAAAAATCAAGGCAATATCATGTTCGATGAGTTCTTTTTTTTCATACCCGAGTAATTTATTAACAGCCGGATTTACCAGCACAATATTGTTGTATTTGTTAACTACAAACAGCATATCATCAATAATATCTATAATCTGATTTGAAAGAATAGATGCCGAAGGAAGCTTTTTTTGAAATCTGATATAAGAGAACCAGACTGCAATAATCCAGATTAAACCGATAGCCTGTTCCGAAAAGGGCAAGCGGTGTATTAAGCCTTTGGAAAACAATATAGTCCCGAGTATAATAAAAAACATAATAGAAAAAGCTATAAAGAATATCATTGACAGGTGCTTTTTCTGTAAATAATTTCCTCTCGCTGATACATTTTTATAGTAATACAAAAAACCAAATGTCACGGATATCACAAAGTAAACAAGATGTATCCACGGCCAGACAGAAGATAGATTAATCTGTTCAACATAACCGTACTTTGCGGAAGTAAAACCTTTCAGGGCAAACATACCGGTAAAACTTTTAAAATATAAAACGGACAGAAGCAGAGCCAGAACACCCAGGTATTTAAAATAATCAAATTCATTCTCATTTTCAGCCAGAGCAATAAAGATCAGCCCAACAGCTCCTGGAACGGCCAGAAAACCGAGTGACGCAATTCTATACCAGAAAAGAACAGCATTTGGTTCTGCTGAATTGTTTAAAAACAAATAAGCGCCTGTCCACAAAACATAGCAAAAACCAAAAAAAACCAAAGAGTATTTTACCCGGGAACTTACCCTCATGAACAAAGCATAAGCAGTCAGATAAACTGCCAGTACAAAAACAATTATTCCAAAAATATTATACATCGCCATGCAACCTCGCTTTAACCGATTCTGCTTTAATATTTTCCAGCTCTTTTAAGAGTTTTTGCTTCTGGTCGTCTCTTTTTCCTGTTATCTTTTGAAACCTCTCCATGAAATCTCTCTTCTTCTTCAACTCCGCAAAAGTACTGCTCATTTCCCTGTTTTTCTCTTTTTGTCTTTCGATATAACCAAGTATTTCACTGACATCGCTTGCAACAATTACCGCGCCGGAAAATCCTATCTTTTCCACTCTTACACAGGAAACATTAAATTCAACAGGAATTCGTTTTCCGCTGCTTGTTTTTAAATAACCTTCACATTGTCCGGAGATGTTTTCTTTTGATTCATACCCGCAAATTGTGCATTCCAGCATATTTGCATTGATAAAAACAATATCTTTCAACTTCTTTTTTAATAGTTCCTGCTGGGGATACCCCAGTATTTTGACAGCAGCCTGGTTGACTTCAACCAGCGAGTCATCTTTATTGTCTGATAAAATAAATATTTCAGACATGTTCTTAATAATATTTTTAGCGGCAATATCCCTTGTATCCAGGAGCCGGTAACGGAATACTGCCAAACTGTAAACGGACAAAATAAGCGTCTGTAAAACAGTACCCATAAAGTGATTATATTTAAAACTGCCGCCGCCAAGACAGGCGTAAATTATATAACCGGAAAGAAAAATCAGAGTATTCCCAGCTGTCAGGAATTTAGCCTGTTTTTTTTCCAATTCACTTTTTGCATTTCTATACCAGTCAATACAGAGAACTATTGCGGTAAAAAGTGCCAGCGAGGAAAATACACCATACGCAACCATCCAGCGACTTACCGACCTTACTTGCACATAGCCGAATTCGCTAAGACTGAAACCGCTTATCAAAGTATCTTTATGCAAACTGACAAATCCAAACAGCAGGGACAACCCGAAAGAAACAGAAAGTATTTTGTTATTATACTTTTGCCCTCTTCCCGATATGACAAGAATAAAATGCAGTGTCATAGAAGGAAGAAATGAATTAACAAAAGTGGTAAAAGAATACCAGAACCAAAGGCCTCTCTCAGAAATCTTATCCAGGGGAAAAGAGGCGTAAATCCTGAAAAGCATCGTCAGAGCTGCAATAATTATATAACAGCAAAACACATATTTGAGTTTGGGACGAATATCCATAAGAAAAACGTTTACAGCCAGGAATATCAATGCCAAAAAGAGCATAAAAGAAGCACTTAAAAAATAGTTCATGCCGGATCTCTTTTTTTCGAATATTTTTCAGCTTTTCCCGCTGCAGCATATTCCATATTTATACTTTTCTTTAACGCAATCATCTCCAACTCTTCTCTTATTGTTTCTTGCTGAATATTTCGAAATGCTGTCTCTTCCTGCTTTAGCAGCATATAAGCCGCTTGAATTTCTTTATCCTTCTGAAATTCCTGTTCCTGCATCTTTATTATTTTTCTAACGTCATGAAGAGTCGCCAAATAACCCTGAAACAACCCGGCATGATCCTTAAGTATTGATACCGAAAAATTAACAGAGAGAAGCTCGCTTTTGCCACTGAGATTGATAAAATGCTGTTTTATTATTTTTGTTTTTTCTGCTTCTCTCCCTTCTAAAAATAATTTTTTTACGACATCCTCATCAATATGATCAGCCAGTTTTTTCTGCAAAAGCTCTTCTTTGCCATACCCCAGCATTTCCGTTGCGGCTTTATTGACAAAAAGAAATTTCCCATCCTTATCCATTATTATTATACCATCCTGTATTGTTTCTAAAGCATCTTTCGCTACGTCTTCTATCGTGGGTTTCAAAAAACTATAATTTTCTATAACATACCAGGCTCCAAAAACCACTACTATCGTAAAAATAGGTCCCTGCGTGGGTAAACTAAAACCGTATTTTGGCAGAAAAATATTTGTAACCGCAATAAGAGCAAAGGCAAAAACACTTATTCCGGATATTATCTTCATAATTCTTTTTTCTTCTTTAGTTCCTTTTTTTTGTATCACCAGAAAATATACAATAGACGAGCCTATAATCGCCAAAATGTAATACATTAAAAATATATAATCCCACCGGGTTGAGAAAGTTCCGGCTTTTTGCCAACCCTGCAGGCCCAAATGAAATCCGGTTGTAAAAAGACTATGAGAGAAGGACCAGTATAGAAAAAAAAGACCCGGAAAACCAAAAACAGCATACAGAATGTGCGTTTTGAATTTAACATACCTCAGCATAATATTATTAAATAACATTACCAAAAAAAAAGGGAATGTAATAAAACCAAGAGAAGAAATTCTATACCAAAAAAGAGCCGCAGCCTCATTTGGACTTATATATACAAATGAACTTCCGAACGCCCACACAGAAAAACACAAATTAAGATTAAAAAATATTATATTTATCTTCCCTTTGGGATTAAATAACAAAGCTCGCAGCCCCAGAAAGAGATAAACAAAAATCAAGACCTGATTTATGGCCGAATACAAGTTCACCCTTGCCCCTCCAGTAAAACAGTATTACGGCACTTTATTGCATTTATAAGCTTTTTCTACGGATGCAATTACTTCATCTATATGAAAAGGTTTACTGATAAAGCCGCTTGCGCCAAAACGCATACTGTCATTATAATTTGACTCTTCACCGTAACCTGTCATCATAATGACTTTAATATCAGGATTATGTTTTTTAGATTCCTTTAAAACCTGAATTCCTGTAGCTTTTGGCATTCTAATATCACACAGAAGGATATCAAACTTTTCTTTTTTTATCTTTTCTATAGCCTCCTGTCCATTTACGGCTGTTGATACAGAGTAACCCTGCAATCCAAGCTCTAATTCAAGAAGGTCCCTTATCCCGGGTTCATCATCTGCAATAAGAATCTTTGCAATAATTTGTGCAATCATTATTTCCTCCCTAATTTTTCAGTTATTTCTGCAAGTATTTTTTCTATATCTTCCAGCCTGCCTGCCCCGGTATCTCCGCAAGCCAGTTTGCCCGTACCGGGTCCAATAAATTGGAACCCAAATTTCTTTAATTTGTTCACATTATCTTTTACAATTTTATTACCCCACATAGCCGTATTCATAGCCGGACAGATTAAAACCGGGACTTTTACGCAAAGCGCCGTGGTCGTTAAGGGGTCATCCGCCAGTCCGCCTGCAAGTTTACCGATAACATTTGCCGTTGCCGGCGCGATAACTAAGAGATCGCATTTTTTTGCCAGTTCGACGTGCTCCACCTGCCACTCTTCTTTGCCCAGAAGCTTGAACATATCAGTGTAAACAGGCCTTCCTGACAGAGTCTGAAAAGTGAGCGGTGTCACGAACTCACACGCATTTTTAGTCATTATGACATTAACTTCCGCGCCCGCCTGAGACAACTTGCTCACAAGGTCGCATGTCTTGTATGCCGCTATCCCGCCGCAAATCCCGACTATTATATTTTTACCTTTCAGCATTCCTTCACCTCGTCAGCAGTTCTACAATCTCTTTGGCAATGTTTTCTTTTCCGGAAATATTACCTTTAATAAATCCGCTTTTTCCTATTATCATCGCGGTATGTTTTTTTTCTTTTACACTTTTAAAATCATTAGCGACCACATACTCCGCGCCGCTTTTTTTAATAAGTTCCCGCGCGCTTTTAAGTAACCCGCCTTTTTTCGCATTATACTCGAGCTTAAACCCGACCAGTTTGGTTTGCGGGGCTATTTTCTTTATCTCATTTATTATTTTGGGCGACCTGAGCAGTTTTATATGCCAGCTTTTTTTATCCGACTTTACTTTCGCCTTTATTTTTTTCGGCGCTATATAATCGAGAACCGCCATGGCGTGCACGACTGCCTGCGCCCCGCTTTTTAACTCTTTCTTCAGCGCCCGGAGCAATTCGTCCACCGTCTCAATTTCTATTTTTTTAACTCTTTTGTCTGCGGCAAAAATACTGCCCTTGCCGTAAAGCTGTACCACCTGATGCCCCTGCAAAGCGGCCCTTGCGGCAATCAAGCTCCCGAGTACCCCGGTCGAGTAGTTGGAAATATATCTTATCTCGTCCAGGTAAGATCTTGTTGGCCCGCTTGTTACGATAATTTTCATAACAAGAACACCGCAAAATCAGAATCCTTAGCCGTCATCACTTCCAGAATACTCTCTTCACCTGTTGCTTTATTTTGTACGCGCACCTTCACTTTTTGAGTTTTATCCGGCACATCGCCGTACCTTGCCGTAATGCCGGCGGCGAACTCCAGCTGCTTCTTTGCATTGGCTCCGGCCATAATGGAAAATGGTCCGTTAAAATCCTCAAGCCAGAGCGTATAGCTTTTTTCCGCCTTGAACTGTTCCAGTATCTCGTTTTCCGCTTTATTCCTGCCTACCACAAGTTTTGCTTCTTTCTCCAACCGGAAATGCCGGCCGTATTTCAAAAAAGCAACGTCTTTAGAATCAAACTCCGGTTTATTCTCCAGTAAATCCTTGATACGTCTTGAAAACTGCGGATCAGTAAGCAAACATCCGCCCGCAGGGCAGGAAAAATCCTTCATTCCCTTATTCGCGGCAAAACTCATCTGCTCTTTTCTTCCCCGGCCTGAAATATTTTTTAACTTTACCCTGTCAACCCAGCCTTCTTTTTCAGGAACAGTCTCAGGCATAGAAAGCGCGCTTAAAGGGCGAAGTACCAGATTCGAAAGCCCTGCTTCTTTTTCTATCAAAAGCATAGTTTTTTTATGCTGCGACATCGGTCTTTGATCCACCACTTCCCCGGTAATGATAAAGGAAGCTCCGATATTCTCCATTAATTCTTTTGCTTTTCTGAAAGCATAAATCCTGCAATCAATACATACATTCATATTACTTCCCCGGCCGTGCGCCGGCTTTTTAACTATTTCAATATAGTCCTCACCTTTTGCGATAATATGGAGCTTAATTCCTGCCGCTTCGGCAACTTTAGATGCAGGCACGCAGCCTCCGCCCTTTCCGCCGCACGTGCAAAAAAGAGAAGTAAAATGAACGGCTTCCACGTCAATATTATGTTCTTTCATCATAACTAAAGCCACCGCACTGTCTAGCCCTCCTGATAAAAGGAGAAGTGCTTTCTTTTTTTCCGTCACTTAGTTAATCCTTTTTCAATCAGAACCTTAATCTTAGACAGGACTTCCTCACGTTTCAGTGTAATCTCTTCATTTGTCTTTCTTATTTTTATCTCAAAAACACCGTCATTTACAGCTTTATTTCCAATTGTCACTCTAAGAGGAATACCGACAAGCTCCGCATCTTTAAATTTAAATCCCGCGCTCACATCCCTGTCATCAAGGATAACCTCAACGCCTGCCGTTTTGAACTCTTCATATACGGAATCGGCGATTGCCTTTACTTTCTCATCGTTGTAATTTAAAGCGATAATTACAACGTGATAAGGCGCGATAGCCATAGGCCAGATTATCCCGTTCACATCATTCCCCTGTTCTATCGCCGCGCCGATGATCCTGGTAACCCCGATACCGTAACAGCCCATCACCATCGGTTTTCTTTTGCCATCCTCATCGAGGAACTCCGCCTTCATTGCCTTGCTGTATTTAAGCCCGAGCTTAAAAGTATGCCCGACCTCAATTCCTCTGAGCGCCGTCAAAACTTTTCCGCATTTAACACAAGTGTCACCCGCGCCCGCGGACCTGAGATCTATAAATTTATTTATCTTAAAATCCCTTTCAAAATTCGCATTGATGTAGTGTGCGTCTTTTTCATTCGCACCTATCACAAAGTTTTTCATTTTCAAAACCGCGTTATCCGCGAATATCTTCATACCAGAAAGGTTAACCGGCCCCGCAAATCCGACCGGCGCTTTTGAAGCCGCTTCCACTTCTTCCGGCGTCATCATCACAAGTTCAACCGCTTTCAGGAAGTTCTTAAGTTTATGTTCATTAAGCTCGTCGTCGCCTTTGATAAGAGCCGCAACAGGCTTGCCGTCCGCCATATAAAGGAGCGTCTTTACAAGCTGCGAAGGAGTTTTCTTTAAGAAAGCAGTTACCTGCTCAACAGTATGCTGTCCGGGTGTGCCTACTTTCTCAAGAGGTTTTAATTCTTCTTTATCATTTCCGCAAAAAGGCGAAACACCTTCCGCTTTTTCCCTGTTAGCCGCGTAACCGCAAGCCGGACAATTAATAATTACTTCTTCTCCTGTATTTGCCAGCACCATAAATTCATGCGAAAAACTTCCCCCGATATTCCCGGTATCCGCTTCCACGGGCCGGAAATCCAGGCCGCAGCGGGTGAATATATTTTTGTACGCCTCAAACATTATTTTATAACTTTCTTCCGCACACTCTTCATTCCGGTCAAAAGAGTAAGCGTCTTTCATAATAAATTCCCGGCAACGCATCACGCCAAAGCGCGGACGTATCTCATCCCTGAATTTATTCCGTATCTGATAAAAATTCTTCGGCATATCACGGTAGGACCTGATCTCCGTCCGTGCAAGATCTGTGACCACTTCTTCGTGTGTAGGACCAAGCGCGTACTCCCTATTTGCCCTGTCTTTTACTCTGACAAGTTCCTTGCCATAGAGGTTCCACCTGCCGGTCTCTATCCAAAGCTCCGCCGGCGTCATAATAGGCATTAAGATCTCCAGCGCCCCCGCATTGTCCATCTCTTCCCTGATTATTTTTTCTATCTTGTGATAAACCTTAAATCCGATAGGAAGAAAATTATAAAGCCCCGAAGCGACTTTCCGTATCATCCCCGCCTTGAGCATGAGCTTATGACTGATGATTTCCGCCTCAGCCGGTACTTCTTTGAGTGTAGGTATTAGTGCCTTACTCCATCTCATACTATAATCCTCTCTAATATATTTTTATTGCTACAAGCTAAAAAAATGTCCATAAAAGTCTATAAGGTCTATAAAGTCCGTAACGTCTCACATTAATGTAGCATTATGAACTAAAATACTTCCTTTCTTAGCTTTTCACCTTATAAACCTTACAAACTTTATTAACCTTATAAACTCGTGCTTATTATTTTACCACATATAAGGAAATATTTCCATAGTTGACTGGCAAGGCAAGACGCAGAAAACACATTGTTTTTTTTGCTGTTTTTTACTTATGGTGTTTTGATGTCGCATTATAAATTTCATTGTCAATATATTTTAATTCATGTATACTATGCTAGCTCAAGGAGAAATATAATGGAAGTCGCAAAAACCATGTTTATTATTATTAAGCATATTCTTATTAAGGAGACAATAAAATGAACAACAAAGATGCTTTGTTTGATCCCATCGGTGAAAAGGTTTTCAAAATCAGAGGCCAATATGTAATGCTGGATAGAGATTTAGCCGGATTATATGGCGTGGAAACAAAGCATTTAAACAGGCAAGTAAAAAGAAATCCTGAACGGTTTGAAGGTGATGATTATATGTTTCAATTAACCCAGAAAGAATATAGTGAAATCTTGAGGTGCCAAATTGGCACCTCAAGATGGGGCGGTCAAAGATATGAACCCTACGCTTTTACAGAACTTGGTGTTTCAATGTTGTCCAGTGTATTAAACAGCCCTTTAGCTATCAGAGTAAACAGACAAATCATGCGGTATTTTGTCTATATGAGAAATTTAGAGTTAAATAATAATGATTTTAGAAAATTCGTTGAAGCCAAACTGAAATTACACGATATTAATTTTGAGCTCATTCATTCTTTACTCGACAGCTTTCAAAAACGCTTAGTATTACCTCAAAAAAGTACAGGAAAATACGGCTTTCTAAAGTCCGGAGAAAAGAAAGACGAAAATAATTTAAAAAACAAAAAAGTACGTTAAAAAGACCTATTCAAGCGCAGAGGTCTGCCTTTTTTGTTTAGGCAGGTTTGTATTATTTCTCGACCTTTTCCCAGTCAACTTGAGGGGTAACTTGGGGGGTAGCTTGCGGGGTGACAGGCGGAGTAAGGCAAAAACGAGAAGGATCTATTAAACATCTTTTAATATCAAAACCGAGCGGAACCGAGTACATTCAAGCGAGTCCTTTATTGTGTCTCCGTCTGGTATTTATCCTCCTAATTTTAAGGGCTGCCCTTTATTTCATATCCGTTTCTTCCAAACCTGTTGTCTGCTCTAAATGAAGTTTTCCGTCTTCTGAATATCTTTTTATTATAAACTCTCCCTCTCGTTTAATCGGAGTGGGTTCAACCTTCTCTTTATACATTTTAGCCAAGGCACTTACTATGGTCCCTTCTACCTGAACTTTTACTTTGCAATATTCTTTTCCAATAACAATATCCTGGATTGTTACCTTTGCTATCGCAATCTTTCCAAAGAAGTTCTCATCCTTACTGGTCTCATAGTAATTCTTTACAAGCTCCGGGGCTGCTTTCCTTATCTCACTCTCCGAATATTTCGCACATCCCGCAAAAAACAGTACCGCAACGACCAAACCAACAAGTTTCTTCATAAATCCTCCTGAAATCTGAAATACACATAGATTAAAGCTGATATTTCTTATTTTTTTAATTAAGGACTGCCCGCCGTTTTCCTATTGACTTTTCATATTTACTATAATTTTTCAGGAATATTTGAGAGTAATTTGCTTTCGATCCGCCAAACACATTGCTCACAAGTTGAGCAAAGGTTTAAATATATGTCCATAATCCCTTTGCGAAATCCGCATAGGCGGAGGGTGAAACGGAGACAGCTGAGGAATTACTAGGCAGCCCGTTATTTTATGATTACATTATTATTTCACCCGCACATTAGTATTATAGTATTTTAAAAATTGTTTTCAAGTGGCTTTAATGGGGCACTTGGAGTTTTCCGGAAGTTGCTTATTTGCCTCTGAGCAAATAGTGGACAAAATGACAGCAGACCTTGTATAATTGATTATATTACAGCAAAGCAACGGAGGCTCTTATGATAAAAGCATTTGCACATATTTGTTTTAACGTTTCCAATCTTGAAGAATCAATTCATTTTTATTGCGATATCCTGGGACTAAAGCGCGGGTTTGATTTTGTAGATAAAAAAGGGTGTATTTTCGGGGTATATCTGCATGTGGGCGGCAGGAGTTTTATAGAATTATTTAAAGGCGAGCCTAAAAAGATCCAAAATGCCGGGCCTTACGGGCATTTTTGCCTTGAGGTTGATAACTTAGAGAAAACCGTGAAAGAGTTAAAAGCAAAACAAATTAAAGTTACCGATATTATGCTTGGCTCAGATAACGCTTATCAGGCGTGGATAGAAGACCCTGACGGCAATAAGATTGAACTTCATTATTATACTCCAAAAAGTAAGCAGCTGGATTCATTTAAATGACATTTATTGACTTGGTAAAACACAGATTTTCCTGCAGAAAGTTTTTGAATACGCCGGTGGAAAAAGAGAAGCTGGAACAGTGTCTGGAGGCGGCCCGTCTGGCCCCTTCGGCGTGCAACTCCCAGCCTTGGAAGTTCATTGTGATCACCGACCCGGTCTTAAAAGAAAAAGCGTGCGCCGCGGCATTTAACGGGCAGTACTCCGCCGGCTCTTTCGCAAAAATAGCCCCCGTCCTTGTAATAGTCCTCTCCGAAAAAGGGAATTTTTCATCAAGGGTAGGAAATTTTGTCAGAGACACAAGATTTTATTTAATCGACATCGGAATCGCAGTGGAGCATTTCATCCTTCAAGCCTCAGAACTGGGACTTGGAACCTGTTGGATGGGGTGGTTTAATGAAACAGGACTTAAAAAAGCTTTGGGGCTTCCAAAATCAGCTAAAATAGATGTGATTGTTCCGGTAGGATACCCGGATCAGCTGTTACGCGAGAAGATAAGGAAGTCGAAGGAAGAAATCTCCTCCTATAATTCAATTACTAAGATCTAAATTCTAAGTACTAAACAAACCTTAAATCAAGCATTAAGACTTAAATTCTAAATCCTAAACAAAAGCATTGTACTTATATTAAATATCTTCCTTTTTAGTGCTTAGTGCTTTGACCTTAGTTATTGTTTTAAATTTAGTGCTTTATTCTTAGTGATTATATTTTAGTCTATCCGGTTTCCCTTAATGCCAATAGTAGCCTCTTTCATTGCAATATTTTTCCCCGATGTTTCTATCGCGGCTTCCACCGATTGAAGCAGTCCAAAACAGCACGGTACTTCCATATGGGCTACCGTTACGGACTTAATATCGTTTTCTTTTATAATTTGGCCGAGCTTCTCTGCATAAAGAGCGTTATCATCCAGTTTCGGACAGCCGATAAGAAGTATTTTACCCTTCAGCAAATCCTGATGGAATTTCGGATAAGCAAAAGGAACGCAGTCCGCGGCAATCAGTAAATCTGCGCCGTTAAAATACGGGGCATGCACAGGAACAAGCATTATCTGCACCGGCCAGTTCTGAATCTCCGGTTCAATCGCAATTTCAGCTTTTGCCGCGCCTCCAAGCATCTGAGCCTCCGAGCCTCCGCTCTTACGCCTCAGGTCCTGCATCCTGCTTCCGGGACAACCGCCGCCGTGTTCATGTCCTTCTTCGCCATGAACCAGCTCAGGAACATTTATCTCCGGATTGTTCTCCGTCAGATATTCTATTGCCTGGCGGAGGAGCTCTTTTTCCCCATGGTCTCTAAGATGTATCAAATGCGCCTTAACGGTATTTTTTCCCTGCGCAGCAATATTTGCCATAACTTTTTTTTCATCATACTTTTCCGCTTCCCTTTCTTCAATAATAATTGCGTCCTCAGGACAATGGCCAAGACAGGCCCCGAGTCCGTCACAGAAAAGATCGGAAATCAAGCGGGCTTTACCGTCTATTATTTGAAGTGCTCCTTCCGGGCAATTTGGAATACAAAGCCCGCATCCCGTACATTTATCCGCAACTATTTTAATTATCTTCCGTTTCGCCATATTTCCTCCCGCCCTCTATTATTTCCTTAAGGTTAATCCTTGAAAGCACAAGATAAGCGTACTCTTCAATTTCCCCGAGTTTCTTACTTAAGAAACAGCTGCTTTTATTAATACATATTTTCTTCTTAAAAACACATTCATTAAGACAGACCCGGCCCTGAAAGAGCGATATAAGTTCCATCAGCATTATCTCTTCCGGTTTTTTAAGCAGAAGAAAGCCTCCCCCGGGCCCTTTTTTTGACGTCACAAAACCGTTCTTCCCCAGCAACTGCATGATTTTTCTCATAAAAGGCCACGGTATTTTTACATTTCGGGTAAGCTCCGCCGCAGATGCTTCTTTGCCTTTCTCTGCAAGGTATTTCAATGCTCTTACTGCATAGTCCGTACTCCTGATTATAAGCATATTTTCTCCTACTATATGATACCACGGTAGTATCTTTTTGTCAAGTACTTACTTTCATATTTATTGACAAAACCGGTACTTTCGCTTATAATTAATCAGAGTATGTTTCCAAAGCTGCTTTATTTTGAAGTATATCTCTTTCCGAAAGGAAGACAAATAATATGAATAAGATCCCCTCTAATACCGAGTTATTAAGTCAAGTCAAAGAACAAGGAAGCCTCCCAAAATACTACAAAATACTCGCCGAAATGGCCCAGGATTTTATATTTGTTATTGATAATCACGGCACAGTTAAATATATAAATAGCTTTGGCGCAAAAATATTTAACGTGCCGCCCAAAAAGCTTGTTAATAAAAACATTAAAGACCTTTTCCCTGCAGGAGTTGTAGACCGGATGCTTGCCAATATTAATAAAGCTATTGCTTCAGGAAAGCTTCTTGTTTACGAAGGTCCTATCCAATATCCAAATTACACTCTCTGGCTGGACACGCAGTTAATCCCAATACGCGACTCCAGAAACCGGCTCAATTCCGTGATAGGCATTTCCCGGGATATTACGGAGAAAAAACTCTCGGAAAGCATTAATATAAAATACACTTCAAGCTTAAGCAACCTCATAGAGATACTCGGCCAGCTTTCCGGGGAAAAAGACCTGAAAAGTATCTGTGAAAAAGCCGTCCTCTTTGCAAAAAAACGCCTGGGTTTTGACCGGATGGAGATTTTCATTGCCGCGGAAGCCAAAAAAGACATCATCGCCTTTCACTGCGGTATAAACCATTGCAAAAAAGATTTCAGCGTTTTAAAAAAACCCTATGAAAATATTTACAAGATCTTAAACGGCAAAGCGTCGCTTATTGTTGATAATATAAAAAAAGGCGAATGGAGCATTGCTCTTCCTATTAGAAGCAAAATAGGAAAAAATATCGGCGTACTAAAAGTAACATCTAAATTTTCCGGCTCCGGACCGGATAACTACACCACCTCCCTCCTGCGCATGTACTCACTCGGGCTTTCTTATATCATGCAGAACATAAAGACTAACAGCGCGGTTAAACACTCCGAAGATCTTTTAAACAGAATCATGAATGCAGTGGATGAATCCATTCTCGTCCTCTCTCCCGAGTTAAAGATAATTTACGCCAACAACTTCTTCTTTGGGCTTATGAATAAATTGGGGCTCCCGCCGCTTAAAGTAGGCGATACTTTTCTAAAAGGTAATCCGGCCTATCAAAGGGCGTTTAGAAATGTCGAGCGCTTCTATAAAAAGATAATTAAGACAAGCAAACCTTATGATTCTATAGAGAGCACCGTGATCGGTAAAGGCAGTACCGGATACTATTCCGCCAAAAGAATCCCGATACTTAACGAAAAAAACAAAACCGAGCTCATTCTCAATGTCTCCAGAAATATTACCGAAGAAAAAATAGCCTTAATCAACCTGAAAGAGTCGGAAGCTTTCCTTGAGAATGTTTTTAACAGCATCCAGGACGGTATAAGTGTACTGGATAAAGACCTTAATATAGTCCGCACCAACAAAGTAATGGAGAAATGGTACAAAGACTCGATGCCTTTGGTAGGAAAAAAATGTTATCAGGCCTACTATGGAAATGAAAAAGCCTGCGCAATCTGCCCCACATTAAAAACATTAAGAACCGGCACTACCTGTAATGAGACAGTACCGCATGTGGACAGCAGTAAAAATATTATAGGATGGTTAGACCTTTATGCTTATCCTCTAAAGGATGCAAAGACAGGCAAGATAGAAGGCGTGATTGAATATGTAAAGGATATTACCAAGGACAAAGCATCAGAGAAAAACCTTTTAGAAAGTGAAGTAAAATATAAAGAATTGTGGAACAATGCGCCTGTAGCTTACCACACTTTAAATCCTGACGGTATAATAACCAGCGTAAATGAAACTGAATTAAAAATGCTTGGTTACGATAAAGAAGATATGATAGGCAAACCAATCTTTGATTTCATTGAGCCTTCTCAAAGAGAAGAAGCTCAACTTCGTTTTTTAAGAAAAATAGCGGGCAAAGAAACAGCCAAGTCAGGGAATAGGACCTATTTAAGAAGCGACGGCACAAAAATAGTTGTCTCCCTTGATGACGTTCTGGAATTTAACGAAAAACATGAAGTAATCACGGTCAGAACTACTATGGTAGATGTGACCAGGCAAAGACAGATAGAAGACGAGCTTAAAAACAGTTTTTCTAAACTTAAAAAAACTATGGATGATGCAATGCGCGTTATCACCCGCCTCGTAGAAATGAGAGATCCTTATACCGCAGGGCACCAGGTAAGAGTCGCCCAGCTTGCGTCTGCTATCGCCAAAGAGCTCGGGCTTAAAGAAGACTCCATTGAAAGAATCCGTATAGCGGGACTTTTGCACGATTTAGGAAAGATTAATGTGCCTATAGAAATACTAAGTAAACCCGGGAAAATATCTGAGTCCGAGTTCAACATCATAAAAATCCACCCGTCCATCGGGTATGAAATACTTAAAGAGATGGATTTCCCTTATCCAGTTGCGGAAACAATACTGCAGCATCATGAAAGAATTGACGGCAAGGGATATCCATACGGTCTGACCGGAAAAGATATTCTCCTCGAAGCAAAGATTATCATGGTCTCAGACGTCGTCGAAGCTATGTCCTCTCACAGACCGTACAGACCGTCAAAAGGAATGAAAGAAGCTCTCAGGGAGATAACAAAAAATAAAGGCAAGCTTTACGATGTTAAAGTCGCGAAAGCCTGCCTTAATGTTTTCAAACAAAAAAAATTCGTTTTTTCCGACAGATAAAAACCCGAAACAAAGATAATAACTAAGATCTAAATTCTAAGCACTAAACAAACTTAAAACCAAGCACTAAGAACAAAACTATAAATTCTAAACAAAATCATCGAACCTATATTATATATCTTCCTTTTTAGTGCTTAGTGCTTTGACCTTAGTTATTGTTTTTAATTTAGTGCTTAATTCTTAGTGATTTACTCGTTACTCTCTTCCCATTGTCTAGCACCTAGAACCTTTTCCTATCTTTTCATGGCAGGAGAAATAAAGACCCTGCTTCCTTTCAACTCTTTTCCTTTTATTTTTTTAAGTACTTCCCTGGCTTTTTCCGCAGGAACTTCAAAGAAAGAGAACCGGTCATGCAGGCTTACTCTAAAGATCTGTCCTCCAGGAATACTTCCTTCTTTTTCAATAAATTTTACAAAATCATTTACAGAAATACCGTTTTCCTTTCCCACGTTAATAAAAAGTCTTACTTTTCCAGGGGCAGCGCCGGTATTGTTCAGATCATCTTCATCCACATCTTCTTTTTCCTCTTTTCCTCCAAGCATCATTTTAAGCAATGCTGCAGCTACATCCATAGAAGCGTAGTCTTCACTTACTATTTTTTCCGCAAGATCAACAAAACGATCCAGTTTACCCTCATCTATGGTTTTCTTTATTCTTTCAATCAAAATATTTGACCTTATCGCTTCCAAATCTGTGGAGGAAGGAGTCTTAGCCCGCTTGATCGTAGTTTTTGCGTAACGCTGAATATCCCTGAGTTTATAGACCTCGTTGCCCACTACAAAAGTATAGGCTTTTCCTTCTTTTCCCGCTCGGCCGGTACGTCCTATTCTATGCACATACGCGTCTTCATCCTGGGGAATATCATAATTAAATACTGCTTCTATATCATCGACATCTAAACCTCTGGCTGCAACATCGGTCGCAACGAGTATTTCTATTGCGCCTCTCCTGAATTTTGCCATTACCCGGTCTCTTGAAGCTTGTTTCAAATCTCCATGAAGCCCTTCCACAGCATACCCTCTTGCCTGTAAAGCATCAACAATATCATCCACCTGTCGTTTAGTGTTACAGAACACAAGCGCCAGTTTAATATTATTAAAATCAATTAAATTAGAAAGCGAGTCCAGCTTTCCGCTCTCCCTGACATCCACATAATATTGCTCTATCTTGGGAACTGTGAGTGTTTCATGAGCGATCCTTATATGAACAGGATCCTTTTGAAATCTCTTGGTAAGTTCTAAAAATATCCTCGGCATAGTTGCGGAGAAGAACATCGTCTGCCTTTCCTTAGGAACCTTTTTTAATATCTCCTGGATATCATCGACAAAACCCATATCAAGCATCTTATCAGCCTCATCCAGCACCACCATCTTTACTTTGTCAAATTTAATGGAGCCCCTGTTAATATGATCTATAACTCTTCCGGGAGTTCCTATTACCACCTGTACCCCGCGCTGGAGCGCGCTCAATTGCCGGCCAATAGGCTGGCCCCCGTAAACAGGAAGAACAGAAATACCTTTTTTGTATTTTGAAAGCCGTTTAATTTCTTCCGCTACCTGAATAGCAAGTTCCCTTGTAGGGCAAAGAATCAAAGCTTGAATATCCCTTTTTCTTGCGTCTATTTTTTCCAGTATAGGTATTCCAAACGCCAGCGTTTTGCCGGTACCGGTCTGCGCCTGCCCGTTAACATCTTTACCTTCCAGGAGAGGAGGTATTGCAGAAGTTTGAATTCCGGTGGTTTCCTCGAATCCCATATCAGATATTGCCTTGAGCAAGTCATGTGATATCTTTAGTTCCGTAAATTTTAAATTTTCCATATTCTCCTTTTTCCATAGAGCGATTCCACAGATTGCAAAGCTTTAGGATTCCACTGATACAAACAGATGGGACAAACTACTAGATCATGTTTTGCGGAATCTTCAATTTAACTAATCTTATATTTACTATACAGGAAAAACACATAAAACTCAACCCAAATTAAAAGGGACTGCCGGTTTTGACAGCCCCTTTTAATTAAAACTTCATTGTTTAGAATTTCTAATTTAGTAATTATTTCTTTTTCTTTTCCACCCGGTATCTAATTATCGTCAGATATTTCTTTGTATCACCGGCCCCGAACATTCCGGGTCCTTTTATATATTCTTCTTCGTGTTCTCCTGCAATTTTACATCCGCTATCGGTAATGAATTTTTTAAGTTTTTCTATATTTGCCGTTTCTTCCGCATAGGGTCCGACATGAAGAATTTCTGCAACTTCTCCGTATTTCCAGGTCACAAGTTTAACATTGGAATCAGAACCCGGGGGTAGTTCTGTTACTGTTTCCGGCACCGGAACTCCGTACAGGCCGACCCATTCGCTTTTTTTATTTATATCTACTTCCGCCCATCTTGCTTTTGGCGCAATAGCCTTCATTTTGTCTATACCTTTAAGCCCATAGTACGTTTTGAAAAGAGCATTAAAAGCAGTCCTTGCAACTGTGTTCGGATCCCCCGTTCCCATATATTCCAGCATCTTCCGGTCGGAATACTCCGTCATTCTCGGCTCCACCAAAGAACCGTACTCTTTCATCAGCTTCCCGTAGTCATCCCCGAACCAAAAGAAAGCAATAACTCCTGCAACAATCAAAATCCCGATCACAATCAATACTTTTTTCATTTAACCCTCCCGGATTTTACATTGTATTATTTTATCAGGTTTCCGCCATATTTTCAAAATATTAAAGCAATTGAATATGCCCTATTAATACTATATAATACGTTTACTAAATTCAAAAAGCAGAGGTGATCAGATGATTTATGAAGTAGGAGCGGTAGCACTGCTGTTTTTATTTGTCGGTTTTGTTATCGGATGGACAGTAAGAGGAATGTCTTCAAGGAACGAAAAGAAGTAAAAGGAGATATCTATGCCAATAAAGGAGGTAAATAAAATGCCGGATTTTGATATAAAGAGTATTTTCAGGTGGGCAGGGTTAGGATTTATTGTAATAATAGCCCTGGTAATGTTTTTTGGCTGTTGGTACACGGTAGATGTCGGGGAGGTAGGAGTTGTTTTCAACGAAATCTCGGGAAAAACCAGGACTACACCGCAGGGCGCACATTTAAAAGCGCCGATGATTGAACATGTCTATCATTTTGACGTAAAAACACAGAGATTGGATATTAAAGCAGAAGGTATGTCAAAAGACCTTCAGCTTGTAGTTGTAGATGTAGTACTTAACTATCATCTGGAAAATAATAAAGTAAATGAACTTTTTACCAGAGTTGGCGTAGATTATGCCGCAAAAGTCATTGTCCCGGCAACGGCAGAAGTTGTAAAATCAGCAGTTGCTAATTTTCCGGTAGAAAATATAGTTATGGAACGGCAGAAACTAAGAGATCAAATAGATGCCGAACTGAAAAAGCGTCTGGTCTTTTATGATATCGTCATGGAATACACCAATATTGTGGACATAGACTTTGCCAAGGAGTTTAACGATATCGTTGAGAAAAAGCAGATAGAAGAACAGAAAATCAAAACAGCTCAATATCAGAAGATGCAGGCTAGAGAGTATAAAGAAAAAACTATTTTAGAAGCCGAAGGTGAAGCAAGGAAGCAGGAGCTCATGAAGACCAGTGTAACCAAGGATATCGTCTCATTAGAATGGATTAAGAAATGGGACGGCAAGCTGCCGCAAACCATGCTCGGCGACAAAACTATGATGATGATAAATCCCGACGGAAAGTAAAGTTATTTTTTCAAGAGGGACGGCCCTTTATTGGACTGTCCCTCTTTCTGTTTATATTTATTAATTATTTCCAATTTAACGGCTTTACCCGACTGCTTTATCCTGGCTTCTTTCTTTGAAGCACCGGATTTATCCTTACATCTTTTCTTGTATACTATTTCAACGGGAACCCTTCCTCTTGTATATTTTGCACCTTTTCCTTTATTGTGAGTTTCTATCCGTTTTTTTATATCATTGGTTATCCCGGTGTAAAATGTTCCATCAATGCATTTTAATATGTAGACATACCAGGATTTATTTTTCACTTTAACTCTCAAGGTTTTTCTCCATAACATAGTCATCCATGAAAAACCCGCCGCCTATGTCTGTACCCACCTCTTCCGTTTTAATAAAACCGGTCTTAAGATAAGCATTAATGGAGTTTAAATTATTTTTATTTACAGTAAGAGTAATTTTAATAAGCTTATTTTGTTTAGCTACATGTTCAACAAATTCCAAAGCCTGTCTGCCCAGCCCCTGCCCGCGATATTCTTTTTTAATATATAATTTACTCAAAAACAGCTCATTTCCCCGGGGGAAAATTGCCAGGTAGCCAAGCTCTGCCGCTACTTTGTCTAAAATAAGATAATACATATACCCGTCTTCTATTTGTTTCTTTATAGCATCAGCTGTCTGAAATTTAAAAAGCATGTAAAATATTTGCTCCATTGAAATTACCGGCGGATAATGTTCTATCCAGATCTCTTTTGCCAGCGCTTCTATTTTTTCAATAGAAGCCTCATCACCCGCTATCACAATATTGATTTCTTCCATTTTTTCTTTACTCCCGTACAAATTCCAGGTTAATAGCTTTCTTTTGATGTCTGCGTCCACCATGTATTGACAATTTCAGGAAGGCGATTTAAATCTATCACCGATATTTATTTTACTAATATGTAATGTTTTTCTATAATACCGCGGATCTTTCCTCCGCGTACAATAAATTGTCACTTGTCATTTGTCAATCGTAAATCCTCTTCTCACTCTTCCGTCGGACGGACTATGCAAAATATCTTTGAATAAGTATGCTCATCATACCCGCCGGGTTGCGCTTTATTCATTCCGGCGTAGTCTAAAACCTTTGCGATTTTTCTTCCCCTGTCAACCCACCTGATAAAGATACTGCTATGTTCGACATTGTTGAATTCAATGTTGATGTGCATCACCCAATCGCCCGCCTTAAGTTCACCCGGATTAGCATAGGGACCATTTTGACTTCCTTTGAAAACTACAACTCTTTTGTTCTCAGTATAACCCGCTTCATTATATACTGCATTTATAAAATCCCAACAGCTTCCAAGTATTACGCGTTTTTTTTCAAAAGCTATGAATTCACCTGCTTTTATTATCTTTTGTCCCGGATTCCCGGTGAAAACTTTGTTTTGCTCCCGGCTTGTACGGGTTTCATCACTGCGCGTACGACCGCCTCTGGAAATTGAGGCACAACCGGTCAAGTAAAATGCCAGAAACAATAAACCCGATAAAACACAATACCTTTTAAACATATCAATCCCTCTGGCAACTCTTTATCTGTGCCATCTCTTTACCCATCTCTACTTAATATCAGGCCGGAACCGGCCTTATTTCCAAAATCCTGTCTACTCTAAAAGTCCGTTCTTCCTCTCTGTTTTCACAATATGCAATGAGCCCCAAAAAGGTTTTTTCCCTGTAAACCATTTCTCCTGTTTTTTTTGGAAGAATAATTCTTTTTGATTTTTCATCGCTGTTTTTAAGGTAGATTATTTCAAGTCTTGTCTTGTTTTTTATCGCTTCTTTCAATATTTCGAGTTTTTTTATAAGAGGCATACTTTCTTCGGATATCTTATACTGATATTTGGTAGTAAACTCAATTACACGCCAGTCCATCAGAATATGATTTTTCTTTAGAGGCTTTTCAAGTATCAGACCGCCAAAAGAGGTACATCTGCTTAAAGCGACATACGCTTGCCCGTGAGCGAAAGTGCCTGAACCGAAGTCAACTCTAACCCTGTTAAAAGTCTTCCCCTGGCTCTTGTGTATCGTCACGGCCCAGGCAAGTTTCATCGGATACTGTGTAAAACTTCCTGTTATTTCGGACTCAAGCGCTTTTTTTTTATTATCATATTTGTAGTGAAAAATATCCCATGTGTTTGAGTTTACTTCCTCAATTGTTCCGTCAGAAAACTCAACAACGATACAATCTTCTGAACCATCCGTATTCTTATAAAAATCAACTATGGTCCCGAGTGTCCCGTTCACCCATCTTCCGGTCGGTTCATTGTTTAACATCATTATCTGAGCGCCCTTTTTAAGACGGAGAATACTGTCAGTCGGAAAATGCCCGCTTTCAATGTTACCCTCCGTTTCTGCTTCATATTCATGCTGTTTGCCTCTTAACTTTAAAAGCTGTTCTTCATTTATTTCAGTAGCTGCCTTATTAGTTGTCGTCAGATATATAAAGTATTTAGAACTTGATTTATCCTCAAATTTTGCCCCGTACCGCTGGTTTAATATTTTAATATCCTCTTCCCCTATGGTATTATTCCGGATCTTATTTAAAAGCCGGATAAAACCTTCTTCGGACTGCCGGTAAATCTTTTCAAACTCCATAAACACCATTTCCAGGTCCCGAAAGACTTCCGCTGAAAAAAAATAAGGGCTTTTATAAAGTGTTTTGAACATTTCTTTCTCTTTTGAGGTCACTACAGGCGGAAGCTGGTATAAATCCCCGATAAATATCATCTGTACGCCTCCAAAAGGTATTTTCTTGTCCTTTCCGTTTATCCGGAGAAATTTATCTATGCAATCCATAAGATCAGCCCTTACCATCGACACCTCATCAATGACAATAGCATCAATTATTTTGAAAAGTTCTCTATTTTTCTTTTTGGAGACTTTTACTTTTTCAAGTGTGATATCAGGCAGGAAGCCAAAAAATGAATGTATCGTTTCCCCGTTTACATTAAGCGCGGCAACCCCGGTAGGCGCGATAACTGCTATCTTTTTTTTCGTGTTTTGTTTGAAATATTGAAGGAAAGTCGACTTGCCGGTGCCCGCCTTCCCAGTAATAAAGACATGCTTCGAAGTTTCCTCGCAAGCAGTAAATGCCTTTACAAACCCTTCATTTAATTCGATTTCATTCATAAGGTTATTATATACCTTACAAATAAAAAGAGGTAGAGAAAAGAGAAGTCACCAAAAATAGTTACGGGTAACGAGTGGCGGGTTACGGGTTTTCACGTAGTGGCATAATGTATGCAAATTTATTCTGGTCAGCTATTTAAAGCGTAGTTTGGTTGCCGGGGGAGGAATCGAACCTCCATAGGCAGATTCAGAGTCTGCAGTCCTACCATTAGACGATCCGGCATCCTTAATTACTAAATTTTCAACTAAAATTTATGAAAGTTATTATAACACAGAGGATATTGCTTTTCCATCAGAAAAAACCGTTCCTATTTTGCAACAAAATTCTTTAACAGACGGTTTTCATTATTTTCGATATGCAACAAATAGAAACATTACTGTTATTGCCGCCGCAAGAATAAAGCCCGACATAAAACCTGCGGTAACGGAGAAGGCGGCAATAATACTTCCCGCAATTAACGGGCCTGTGGAATGGCCTATGTCCATTATTGAAGAAAGAGCGCCCATCGAAGCTCCAAGCTGTTCTTTCTTTGCCACATCCGCAACATAGGCGCTTGTAGCCACCGTTGAAAAAGACATGGCAAGACCAAAGAGTAAACTTACCCCAAGCACCGCGGTAAAAGAAGTTACAAACGGTAAAGCAGCAACCGCAAAGCCAAGTGTGAATAAACCGCAGGCAATCTGAGAACGTTTATCTATAGTATCTGCCAGTTTTCCAAACAAAGGTTTTGTAAGCGCTATAGAAAGTATTTGCAAAGAAAATATTAAACCGACAGTTTGAGGTTTGTATCCGATCGTTTTCAAATAGCCCGGAGCAAATGTCTCAAAAATACCGAAAGAAAAATATGTAGAAAGATCTACCAGGGCTGTAGCAAGTATTGCCTTATTTTTGATTATATATTTTAGACTTTCAAAAAACGCCGTCAGTCCGGGATTTTTTTTTACCGCAGTTTCACCGGTCTTAACCATAAAAGCACCTACTACCACAGGGATTGAGAATAAAAAAGCAATAAAATATACGGCACGATAACTAAAAAGCTCACCCTGCGAAGAAAAGAAAGCAATTATAGCACCGCCTGCAAGAGGAGCAAGAGTTCGGCCTATAAGAGTTGTCGAGGAATATACACCCAATTTTTCACCTTTATTCTTATCATACGCTTCAGCTATTATTGTAGAAGCAATAGGCCCAAGTATTGCCGTCGCCATTCCGTGAAAAAATCTTACAGGGATCAAATACCACGCATTGGTTACCAGAAGATACATTAACGGCGCCAATAAAAAAACAAACGCAGAGGCTCTAAGAAGAAATTTCTTTCCGAGCTTATCCGCCATTACTCCCACAGGAAAAGAAAACATTATACCCGCTAAAGGCGATATTGAAGAAATGAGTCCCAGCACTTGATCCCCCGAGCCAAGAGACTTTACCAGATAAGGTAAAACAGGATTTTTAGAAATTGTAGTAGTAAATATCCCGAAAAATCCCATTAAAGAGATATAAAATATAATACTTCCGGACTTTTCTTTTGTACTTTCCATATTCTCCCTTTTCCAAGACTTATAATATATATAGCAAAAATATTAAATTATTTATATGAAAATATTTAATTATATTTGCTTTTTTAAAATAAAAAGGGTATAATATTTTTTGAGTATTTTATTAAAATAGACTTTCTGGCCTGAGAGCATGCGGATTTTCTAGGTATTCTTAAAAAAGGAGTATTTTTGGTTAATCATATTTTACCGCAGTTAAACATCGGCGGTCTTATAGCAAAAGTTCCAATAATTCAAGGCGGTATGGGTGTGGCTATTTCTTTAAACGGCTTAGCATCCTCAGTTGCAAACGCCGGAGGTATTGGTGTATTGGCAACCCCCGGTATCGGACTAAATGAGCCGGATTTGAAGGAAGATTTCATCGGTTCAAATAACCGCGCGCTTGCCAAAGAAATAAAAAAATGCAGAGAAAAAACCAAGGGGTTGATTGGCGTTAATATTATGTACGCGCTCACTAATTACGCAGAGCTTTCAAAAACAGCTATAAAAGAAGGCGTGGATATTATATTCTCCGGAGCCGGGCTTCCCATGAACCTTCCTGAGTTTTTAGAAGGCGGTGCAAAAACGAAACTGGTACCTATTGTTTCTTCCGGAAGGGCAGCTAAAATACTTGCAAAACGCTGGATTGATAAATATAACTACGTCCCTGACGGATTTGTTGTAGAAGGACCTATGGCAGGCGGTCATGTCGGCTTTAAACTGGAAAACATTGATGACCCGGAATATACTCTGGAAAAACTTGTAGTAGAAGTCCTTAAAGTGGCTAAAGAAACAGAAAAAGCCACAGGCAAAAAAATACCCGTAATAGCAGGCGGTGGAATATTTACCGGAGCAGATATTAAGAAATTCCTTGATCTAGGCGCTTCCGGAGTCCAGATGGCTACCCGTTTTGTCGCCACCGACGAATGTGATGCCGATATGATATTTAAACAAGCCTATTTAGACTGCAAAGAAGAAGATATGGTTGTTATTAAGAGCCCTGTCGGAATGCCCGGCCGAGCCATTAAGAATAAATTTATAGAAGATTCGGAAAAAGGAAAGAAACAACCCTTTGAATGCCCCTTCCATTGCATAATCACCTGTGATGTAGTTAACGCCCCTTATTGTATTGCTTTAAGCCTTCTTAATGCTCAAAAAGGGGAAATGGACCACGGTTTTGCTTTTGCGGGAAAAAATGCTTATAGAGTTACAGAAATAGTTTCCGTCCAGAAACTTATTGATTCCCTTTCCGAAGAGTACAGTAAAGCCGTAGAGAAGCAATCCGAACCCAAGGTTTAAACTCTAAAAAACTTATTTTAGGTCTTATATTTTATATGGTCTGTATTCGTTTGCAGTTTTATACATCGCTAAAATATTTTTCAGGGGAGTATCCGGCTGAATATAGGTGTGTCCCGGACCCATAATATACCCGCCATCTTTACCAAGTATATCAATAAGTCTTTTTACTTCATCGGAAACTTTTTCCGAAGAATACGTTGAGAGAACTTTTTGAAGATCAACACCTCCGTAAAAACATATATCTTCACCAAAATCCCGTTTCAAACCCGCCGGCTCCATTCCTTCTGCAGTTATCTGTATTGGTTCAAGCATATCCACACCACAATCAATAATTTGCGGCAGGAAAGTTCTGACGCTCCCGCAAGTGTGAAGAAGAAATTTCTTATTGTGTTTATGAACTACACTTGTAAATTTTTTCAAATAAGGAGCTACAAACTCCTTGAAGGTTTCCGGGGAAAAAAGAGGCGCAAGCTGGGAACAGGTATCGTCAGCCATATAGACAATATCTATGCCCTCCCCGTGTTCTTCCAGCATCTTAGTAAGATAATACTCGCTTTTTTCAGAGATAGTTTTGATCAAATGATCGGCATATTCCTTTCTGGCGACCATATCGATCATAAGATCTTCCATTCCCCGTACCATGGAGGCTAAAAAATACGCACCCCAGGTAAAAGTACCTATTATAGCTCTGTCAGAATGCGCTTTTGCCTCCGGGACAAATTGTGAAAAGTCTAAAATATCATTATCCGGCCAGTTATGATTCTTTATATCAAAAAGTTCATCTTTACCCGCAAGCGGACTATGAAAGATCTCTTCATAGGTTCCGCCTGAATAAGCAGTTACCCTGGATTTAAAACCCCAAATACTTGTTTTTTCTATTTTTTCGGAATCAGAGGCAAGATAAATATAATTCCGGGGAAGAATCATCCAGGTATCAACATTCAGTTTGTCAAAAAGTGTTTCTTTTTCCTTGGTCTCAAAATGCTTAAAAAGCATCTGATATACTTCCTTCTCCGCATCAAATGTAATAGCGGTTCTATCTGCCAACTTATGATTAACCGCTCTTAGTACTCTTTCTTTTGAATTCATTGTTCCTCCGTTTGTCGTATCTCATCGTATTATATTGTATATAAAATAAAGGTGTTTTTCCATAAAGAAAAAGCCAATGAACCTCTCCGAGCTTACGCACGGAGTTTCGACGATAGGATCCGCCCAAGGCGGACCACGAGCTCATCCGCCTAAAAGATTGGCGGATCCGCTAAGGGCGAGATCTCGGCAGAAACTCTGACGGACAGGCTACTCGTGGTTTTCTTTGGCATAACGTCATAAAAACATGAATTTAGCTATAACAAATAATAACATTTCTACATATTTTCAAATTTAATAGTTTTGAACTTTTGTTAAAAATATGCTACTAATATATTAGACATGTAATATAATTTTGTTTTATAGGGGGAATTATGTTAAAAAAGGGTTTGTTCCTGGTGATAAGCGCAATATTGACGATCACTGTTTCTGTCCGGGCTGAAGGAAATACCGCAGAGAAGCAAAAACAGGCTTCGGAAAATAAAGGCACTATTACAATTGATATTCCAGAATCAAAAAAGAACGTCAGCCTTTCACCTGAAAAAATAACCCCGCCTGAGAAAAGCGAAACAATAATGAATATCCAGCCTACGGATCAAAAAACAATAACTAAAACTGTTGGAACGGACAACAAACAAGTACTTATTAAAGAACCAAAGCCAAACTTTGAAGGCAAGTATTATATTCCTGCAGAAGGAACCGCGGAATGGTACGCTGAGTCAGTAAAAGTCAATAATGAAGGTATAAAATGGGAGAGTTTTTACGACGATCTTGTTGTTCTCAGACCCGGAGATTCCTGGAATGATACTACAAAGACGCTGGATTTTCAATTCGGAACAACAATATCTGCTCTGGCCTTTTTAGGGTTCGCCCAAAATGGAGGATCTAAAACAGGAGACAGGATCAAAGGGTTCCTTGTATCTGCAGCAATTATGACCGGTTTAGAAGCTATCAATTCAACCCGTCCAAAACAACACTTTTGCGCAAAGAATTTAACTGCAGGAATTGCAGGTTCAATATTCGGAAGTTTTGTTTTGACCGTAGGATTCGGCTTCTAAAGAAGCTATTGACGATTTACGAATGACAATTGACAATTTAATGTAGTATTATTTAATTAATCAATCCCGACAGTGTAAGTAAATTCATATTTATTCTTCAACAACTTATATTTATCAAGAGTATCAGGCCCGCATGACATGGTTCCGAGCCCTCTATGAGCGTGGTCTATATGTACGATAGTCTCTTTTCTTGGTTTAAGATCAATGGTATGTGTCGCTTTAAAAAGGTCCCCGTCTGAAAAATGGCTCACATTAAACTCAAATGTCGGTTGCCCTGCAACAACCAAAACGTTCTTCTTTCCTGATAAGCTAAACCAGCGAGTATCTGTTTTATGCCCGTGCTCTTGAGGCATTATGTAAGGTACGTACTGTTCAGTAACAGTACCTGAATATATTCCCAGTTTTGCGGATGACTTTCTGTCACTGTAATTTTCCCAGGGGCCCCGGCCATTCCAAACAAGGTCTTCAAATCCTTCTTTAATCTTTAAAACCACCCCTGCCCTCGGAATATCGTTTATCCCCTTTCCAAGGATTATTTTATTTTTTATCTGCATTTTACCGGAACAAAATGTATATTCCTGTATATGCTTAAAATCAGTCCATTTTTTCCTGCCGCTGCCTGTATGCGTTATTACTACTGCCGCTTTGCCGTTTTTCCAAACAAGCTTAGCTCGTTTTAATCGAAGCTCAACAGAAGGCAAACCAAGTTCTTTCCATTTTTTCAAAACCGTATTTCTTTGAGGAACAAGTTTGATACCGTCGTTATCCACGGCGGCCCTCCATATGTTAAGTTTCGGACCTTCCGTAATGATATTTTCTTCTTTTCCAAAAAAAACCAGAAAACCTTTTTCAATATTAAATTTTGCTGTCAGCTCCCCGAAAACCACCGAAATCATTTTTTTTGTTTTTGCAATCCGGGGGTTAATTTTCTTGTTTCCGGATTTAACAACCTTGCTTTCAGGAAAGACGAGTTGTTCTGCAGCAACTTCAGCTCCGGCCGAAGCCCAATATTTATTTTCGACATGGGAAAATACAAAATTGATATATTTTTCTCCGCTTTTCCCTGTCAATTTTTCCGAATATTTCAGTTTAAATATCTTTGACTTACCCGGAGCAACTGTCAATTTCGGAAGGAAACCACCCATAATATACTTTCCGTCAATTATTAATTCCCATTTTCCGTTCAGCCGGGTTAAATCAGTAAAGAAATTTTTATTTGTAATTTTCACCAAACCGGAATGAAGATTAACCGCTTCCACTTTTACCGGTTGATAAATATATTTAACTTCATAAAGCCCCGGATGCGCAGTCCTGTCCGGCCAGACAACTCCGTCAGCTACAAAATTTGCATCATTAGGAAAATCACCAAAATCACCGCCGTAAGCCCAGTATTCTTTCCCGTCTTTTGTTTTTTTCTTAATACCGTGATCAAGCCATTCCCAGATATAACCACCCTGCAAACCCGGATACTTTTCTATAGCTTCCCAGTAATCGGCAAAGGAACCGTTGGAATTACCCATCGCGTGAGAAAACTCGCACATGATCAGGGGCCTATCCTCATTCTTACCCGGGGTTTTTGCCCACTTCACTATTTTTTCAATAGAAGGATACATAGGACATATAACATCCGTAGCAGATCTTCCTTTTGACCAATCCGCAGTAGCTCCTTCGTAGTGAATCGGCCTTGTGTTATCATAACCTCTTATCCAATTCGCCATTGCATCGTGATTCGGCCCATACCCGCTTTCATTACCGAGCGACCAGAATATTACTGAAGGATGATTTTTGTCCCGCTCAACCATATTTACGGCTCTTTCTAGAAACGCGGAAGTATATCTATTGTCCCTGCACAGTTCATGGTAAAACGCATGAGCTTCCAGATTAGCTTCATCAACAATATACAGTCCGTACTTGTCGCAAAGTTCAAGCCAGTAAGGATCATTCGGATAATGAGAGGTTCTAACCGCGTTAATATTAAAGTTTTTCATAACCTTAAGATCTTTTTCCATAACCTCTCTGCTTATATATTTTCCTTTCGTATCGTCATGATCATGCCTGTTGACACCCCGGATCATCACTCTTTTTCCGTTTATTAACAGATTTCTATTTTCAATCTTTATTTCTCTGAAACCAAATTTTGTGGAAACAATCTCTCTTTTACTGCCTTTTCCGTGAACAATAACGATAGAATACAGATAAGGCGCTTCAGCATTCCAAAGCACAGGGTTTTTAATATTCAGAAGATACTTTCTCTCGGTATTGACATAAGAGATTGCTTCAATATTACTTTTAACAACAATTTTCCCGGTGCTGTCAATTAACGAAATACTAACCGGTTTTTTAAAATGTTTTTCTCCGGGAAAACCAATTTTCACACAAACGTCTATTTCAGCCTTTTTATAATTATCTTTAAAAGTTGCTTTTACAAAGAGGTCCTGAATATGAGGGGTTGACGTGGAATAGATATACACTTCCCTTTGAATACCCGCCTGCCACCAGTGATCCTGGTCCTCAAGAAAAGTGGCATCGGACCATTTAACCACCACACATATAACTTCATTCTTTCCGCTCTTTAGAACCTTCGAAATATCAAATTCAGCGGGAGTCCTGGCATCCTTATTCATCCCAACAGCTTTTTTATTTACATAAACATATAACACTCCTTCACAGCCGCCAAAATGAATTACAGTACGTCTTTTCTTCCAATTTGAGGGTAAAGTAAATGTTGTACGGTAGATCCCGGTTGGATTGTCCTTTGGAACAGAAGGAGGAAGGTTTTTAAAGGGCATTTGAACATTAGTATAATGCGGCCGGCCAAAACCCTGCATAGTCCAGTTACCCGGAACTTCTATCTTTGACCATTTGCCGGAGTTCAGCCCGCTTTCAGTCGCTTCATACGGGTTCTTTTTTATTTTAAAATCCCATTTCCCGTTTAAAAACTTAATAAACGGTGATTTTGAACGGTCTGTACTCGCCGCATCCTTTTCATTTTTATAATAATAAAAAGTAGCCCTGGGCGGAAGCTTATTAATATTGGTAAGCTCCGGCATCTCCCAGGATTTCATTTCTCCAACCAGTATCATCGGCAAGGTATTTATTTTAATATTTATATTTCTCATCTGTTTTCCCCGTATTGTTCATCAACAAAACCAAACCTTAACATCCGGGTTCATTTTATACGGAAGATATCATTAACCAGGCACGCCCAGCACCGAGGGTCAACTTTTATTGGTTATCTGGGAAAGAAGCTTTGTAACGGATTTTTTATATTTATTGCTTTTGTCTTTCAATATATATGCAATTTTATTTACATAAGGGTCGGTTTTATACTCCTTCTTTTTGCTTTCACTCTCAAACAACTCAGGCAAAGGTATTTCCAGAATCTCAGAGATCCTCACAAGCGTATCTATTGAAGGAACTGCCCTTCCTCTTTCAAGCTGAGAAAGGTAGCTCCAATCTCTCTCAACCTTTTCACCCAGTTCTTCAAGCGTCATTCCCAGATTATTCCGGGATACCCTTATTTTTTTCCCGATATCCCTATATAAATCACTTATATATTTTTTCATAGCCCAGTATAGGGGATATCCCCTCTCTTGTGTATTGACCATACACACACATATGCTATTGACTATAATACCAATTTGCGCTATACTTTGTATATAGCACTAAGCGTCGCATTAATAATTTAACCACATAGCGCAAAGGGGGCTCTATGACCGACAAAAAAGAAACTGCAATTTTGATTGTGGACGATGAAGAATGGATAAGGGATCTTCTTAAAGATATTCTGGAAACTAACGGATATCGCACCAAAACAGCAAAAAACGGAACAGACGCAATTAAAAAAATCAAGCAAGAATCATTTAATGTTGTAATATGCGATATAAACATGCCAAAACTCTCAGGTTTCGATGTTTTAAAACAAGTCAGGCTTATTGATTCTTCAATTAAAATAATAATGATGACTGCCAATGGGAATGAATACTATTACAACCAATGCATGTCTATGGGGGCATCCGGCTTTATCGGCAAACCTTTTGATATGCAGGAAATGCTTGCAGCCATAGAATATTCAACAGGCAAAAATAGCTTCACTGATTAATCAGGCGCAAGTGGTTTTCAAAACCGCCTGAACAATAAGCAATCTTTGATCCTTCAGAATGAACCTCTGCGGACTTACGTCCGGAGTTTCGGCGAATGGAATTCAATTTATCCCGCTTTATGATATATTTCCTATCGGGAAAAGTTTTGCTTATTATTCATGCCACATTTCCGCCTGAGGCGAGATCTCACCAGAGTTCCTGTCTGGTGGACATCCACGGAGTTACCTACGTGGTTTTCTGCGGCATACTCGCCATAAAACAAAATATCTTTTCTCGTTTTAATTTTTCCTTTTAAGTGCATTTTTTACGGCCAGGACAATATGTTTATCTTTCAGCCCGTACTTTTCCATCAGTTCCCCAGGTTCTCCCGATTCGCCAAAAGAGTCCTTCACTCCTATCATTTCCACCGGTACCGGGAATTCCAGAGATAACACCTCAGAAACGGCCGAACCAAGACCGCCTATTATCTGATGTTCTTCAGCCGTAACCACTGCTTTTGTCTTTTTAGCCCAGAAAACAACCGCCTCTTCATCAAGGGGTTTAATTGTATGCATATTCAGCACGGCTGCCTCTATTCCTTCTTTTTTTAATATTTCAGCCGCGGATAACGCTTCAGCAACCATTATCCCGCAGGCTATTATAACCGCGTCTTTACCTTCTTGCATAACATTTGCTTTTCCGATAATAAACGGATCATTTTCCTCCGTAATTATATTCGAAGGAGCTCTTCCCGTTCTCATATATGAAGGACCTTTATCCACAATAAGAGCTTTTACCGCTTTCTTAACTTCAACAGCATCGCAGGGACAAATTACTTTCATGTTTGGCAACACTCTCATAATTGCAAAATCCTCAAGGCATTGCGCGGTTGCCCCATCCGAACCGACTGTCACGCCGCCATGAGAAGCAACAAGCTTTACATTAAAATTATTATAGCAGACCGTCACCCTGATCTGATCATACGCTCTGTTTGTTAAAAACACAGCAAAAGAACAGACGAAAGGGATAAAACCTTCCCTGCTCATGCCCGCGGCAGTTCCGACAAGGTCTTGTTCGGCAATACCAAGATTGTAAAATCTTTTTGGCACAGCATTTTTAAAATTTATTGCTTTTGTGGAGTCTTCCAGATCACCGGATAATACAACTATCCTTTGATCTTTTATTCCTGTTTCAGCAAGAGCTTCACCGAACCCGTCTCTTATGGCTTTTTGGATCATAAAAGCTCCTTAAGCGCCGCAGCGAGTTCTTCCTTATTTGGGGCCTTACCGTGCCATTTTGAGTTCAACTCCATAAAGGAAACACCCTTTCCTTTAATTGTATTTGCCTTGATCACATATGGTTTATTTTTTACTTTTCCAAATCCCTCTAACGCAGTTGAAATCTCTTCCATATTATGGCCGTCTATTTCCATAACCTCACACCCGAAACTTTTCAACTTCCGGGTAAGGGGTTCCAGATTTTTTATTTCAGAAACAAGACCGTTTTGCTGAACTTTATTTGTATCAATTATGATACAAATATTATCCAGCTGATGATGCACGGCAGTCATCAGGGCTTCCCAAACCTGGCCTTCCTGCATTTCTCCGTCCCCGAGCATGCAATAAACTTTAAAAGGTAAATCTTTTAATTTACCCGCAAGAGCCATTCCGTTTGCAAAAGACAACCCCTGTCCCAGACTGCCTGTAGAAAGTTCAACACCGGGAACTCCTGTGTATACATGACCTTGAAGCAGAGCTCCTAGTTTTCTAAAGTTTTTTAACTCTTTCTTTTCGAAAAAACCTTTATTGGCAAGCACCACATAAAGAGCCGGACTTGCATGCCCTTTAGACATAATAAATCTGTCTCTTCCCTCTTTCAAAGGATCTTTTGGATCAACTTTTAATTTCCCAAAATACAGGCAGGTTAGAATATCGATCGCAGATAATGAACCGCCAGGATGACCTGCTCCCGCGCCGCTGATAGTTTCCAGTATTTCTCTTCTAAATTGCTTTGCCTTTGCCCTGAGCATATCAAGATCAGCCATTTTTACTCCCTTGTAATTAGGTTAATTATACCATTATTGCTTATTATATCAAGTATTTTCATCCTTCCTGTTTCAGCTTACAGGAGTTTCCCCATTATTTCGAGGCATAACGGATTTTTCGCAAGCGGAGTTTTCCTATTTTCTGTGACTTGTGAGCAACGTACAGAAATTTATAGAAATGTTCGGAAAAAGGCTGAATTGTTCGAGCGAAGTGAGTTGAGCAAAGTCTAAATATCAGACCTTAAATCTTTGCGTTATCCACCTAGGCGGATAACGGAATATGCAACTGTACTTAATCTTTAATACGAATCGGAACAGAAAATGGGAAAACTCCACGTTTCAGCTTATCCTTTACTTTCCAGCTTTAATATGTTAAAAGTATTCAACCATGTCAAACAGAACAATAATACTATTTTTGCTCCTGATTGTTTTAATGCTTGCTGCGGCCGTGCATTTCACCCGGCTTCCAAGCTATATAACTTTTGAAGATTTCCAAAATAACAGTGCTTTCTTCAAGAGATACGTAGCAGATAACTATTTTTTAACCGTATTATTTTATATCGGGATCTATTTTGTAGTGGCTGCTTTTTCCATTCCCGGCGCATTTGTCCTTACCATTGCGGGAGGTTTTCTATTTGGTACGGTAATCGCAACGGTCTATGTTTTAGCCGGCGCTACGGCCGGGGCTATACTGGCTTTTCTGACTTCAAGATATCTTCTTGGAAACTACATACAAAAAAGGTACGAAAAAGAACTTCTTGGCTTTAATAAGGAAATTAACGACAATGGAAAGAACTACATTTTAATGCTCAGGTTTATTTCTATACCGCCGTTTTTTCTTTTGAACATTATTGCCGGACTTACCAAAATAGATCTTAAAACTTTTATTTGGACCACAGCTCTCGGAATACTGCCCGCCACTTTAATATATTCTAACGCCGGAAATAATCTTTCCAGGATAGAAGAACCGGGAGATCTGCTTTCAATACGACTGCTGGCCGGTTTTGTTTTGCTCGGACTACTTACGGTACTGCCTGTTTTAGCCAAAAAATTCATGAGAGTCAAAAAAGCAGTTTAAGCCCCATTTCTGTTAATATAGACGTAAAATCCACGGTCTGATTATGATTTCAGGTCAGTACCTTCTATCCCGAGGTAGATAATCTTTTCTAAAAGACTTACGGCTGTGTTTACATATTTGGGGCATAACATAACAAAGAGTCCGTTGTCTTTTGCTTGTTTTTTACCCGAAGCGGTATCCATGTCACACTCCAACAACTCACTGCAATTTATTGAACCATAAATTTTTGTAAATTCTTCACAAAACATTTTTACAACTCTTCTTGTCTCTTCCTTTTTGGAAGCGTCTCCCGCATCGACACGGCCATGTTTCAGTCCAATGACCATAAAAGCAGCAGTTACCGCGCCGCACGTTTTTCCCATACCGCCCATACCTCCGCCAAAAGATTCAGCCAATTTTAGCGCTGTCTCTTTAGATAGTCCAAACTCTTCGGCAAAAACATAAAGCACCGCCTGGGAACAGGAAAACCCCGATAAAAAATATGCTCCGGCTTCTTCTGATCTTGTCATATATTTTTCAAAATTCCTTAGTTTTGAACGGAACCGCCGGAAGCCCTGCTTTATTATACAGGTTGCATTTCGGATCGTTTGCCCACCCATATCTTACAGCCAGCGGTGTTTTTATACTTTCATTCCACACTATAACTGTTCTCTTGTCTATCTTTGCTTTCGCACTGACAAAATCACCGTTCTTACCCTTTATTTCAAAACCTGACAGAGGTTTACTTCCGGCTTTTAACCCTGACTCCGAATGCTCAAAATAAAACCTTAGCTTCTTCCCCTGTATTTTCATGTATTTATAAACAGGCCCGGAATATTCCACATTTTTTCCATACGTTTTTGCAAGAGCATTGAAAGCAAGGCGTTTTCCTACGTCCTGTTTATTTTTCGGATGAACATCCTCGCTTTCACCTATATCAATTGCGACCGCCATACCTGTATTGGGAAGTTTTAATGTATCCTGCTGGGCCTTTCTTAAGGCAGCCCAATCATCTTTAACCAAGCTAAAATTGGCTAATTGCACAAAATAAAACGGCAATTGAATGTCCTGCCATTTTTTGCGGAGATCATTGATAAAATGTTTTTTTAATTCAAAGTACTCTTTTGGTTTATCGGCATTTGATTCACCCTGGTACCAGATGAAACCTTTTATACCAAAGCCAACAAGGGGCGAGACCATGGCATTATAGAGGGTTCCCGAGGTCCTGTCATCAAAATATTCTTCTCCGATACCAACCAGCGCCGGAAGTTTTCTTTCAACCCGGTACCGCCACTTCCCCTCAAGACTGATACTTCCAAGTTCGGAATGATTTATCACCGAAAGCCTCATAGTACCTTTAGCTGCGCCAAAACCTCCGACTCTATTAGCGGCAAATATCCTTATAGTGATATTATTTCTTCCCGCCGTCAGCAGCCTGGAAGGAACAAGATATTTTCTGTTGTAATTCCAAAACCCCGGAATATCATCTCCTGCCGAACCGATTTTTTCTCCATTAAAATAGGTGTTGTCAAAATCCACAATAGGCCCAAGATCAAGAGCAAGATCAGATTTAATCCAGGTTTTGGGTATCTTAACTTCTTTTTTCAGCCATACAGCCCCGACAAAATTAAGCCCCTTCTCATTCCAATAACCCGGAGCATTTATTGTTTTCCATTTCCGAAAATCATAATCTTTCTTCTCCATTCCCAGCTTCAAACCTTCATTGCCGGTATCTTTATGCAAATCCTTGGGCGTCCGGCGGAGTTTCTTAAGTATCTTTGCTCTCTTGATTACCTCCAGGTTATTTCTTTTTAATTTGGCATAACCTTTAAAGTTTTTTACGGCATCCTCGCTCATCCACCACTCTATCTTTGTTCCGCCATATGAAGTATCGATCAGCCCAATGGGTTTGTGCAGGTTCTTATGAAGTTCTCTTCCAAAATAATATCCTGCCGCCGAAAATTTCCCCACGGTGAAGGGCGTAACTTCCTCCCACTTTCCTTTAACATCCAAAAAAGGTTTAAGCGCATACATATGAGGAACAGAAAATATCCTCATTTTCGGATACCTTGCTGCCTTAATTTCTTTAATGGAATTATTACAATCTTTTACGATCATCGCCATATTAGACTGCCCGGAGCAGACCCAGACATCTCCGACAAGAAGGTTTTTAATAACATGTTTTTTTTCTGCCGACTGTACGGTCATCGTATAAGGTCCGCCGTAAGACAACTCAGGCAGGTTTACTTTAAACACCCCTTTTTTATCCGCTTTTCCTTTGATTATTTTACCCGCCAGCGTGACGGTAATTTTACTTTCGGAACCGGCTTTTCCCCAAATCAGATTTTCCTTCCCCTCCTGCAGCATCATATTATCCGAGAAAACAGAAGGCAGCCAAAGCTTGTTTTTTTTCATATGTTCTTCCTTTTAAAAGAAAATTACAAATTACAATATATGGTGTTATATATTTCTCAAAATATCACACTTTGTACATCTTCCTTCGTACTTATTTTTCTTTCCCCACTTCACTCACTTTTTTCACTATCTTCAATAATTCTTCTTAAATTATTCGCATTTCTTACGGCAAAACCCTGATGACAGTTATTAAAAAACATATACAGATCATTGCATTTCCCTGCCATTTTCTTTATATCAGGGATAAATGTTTTTAATTCCTCTTCGCTATAAAGATAATTATACCTCTCTTCAAGTGAAGCATTAAACCAATTATTATTCCTGCCATGAAACCGGAGATATCCTATTTTTGAAGTAACTTCCGGCATATAGGGCATTAACCGCGTAAGCTTTGGCTCGTCCACCGCGCAAAACCCCATTTTATTTCCGCTTAAGAACCGTAGAGTCTCAGGATTTGCCCATTCTGTACTTCTAAATTCAATAACAAGCGGAATATCTTTTAAAATATCTTTGCATTTCAAAATATACTCTTTATTTTCATCCGAGGGATTAAAAAAGAAAGGAAATTGCAATAAGACGCACCCCAGCTGATTTTCAGCAATAAGCGGCTTTAAAGCGCCGGCAAATTTTCTAGTATCCTCATACGCTTTCATAATAGAAGGTTTCCGCATTATTCTTGAATCAAACGGGTCATGGGTGGTTCCACGGTTGCCTTTTACCGTAAAAACAAAATCCTTGGGCACTTTTTTTTGCATGCCCATAAAGGATTTTTCTGACGGAAGAGCATAATAAGTAAAATTAACTTCCACCGAGTTAAATTTCAGATCATTGGCATAATAAGAAAGCATATCCGCCGTCTTTATCTCTTTTGGATATGCATTACCTTTCCAGTCAAGAAACGAAAAACCGGAAGTCCCGATCCTGATTGACATGTTGTTACCTTTTATTCAAATTTTAATCCAATGCCGTCTTCGTTAATCCGTATGGTAAAGTATCAATTACTAAGATCTAAATTCTAAGCACTAAACAAAACTTAGAGCAAATACTAATAACTAAATTCTAAATACTAAACAAAATCGTTGCACTAATATTAGATATCTTCCTTTTTAGTGCTTAGTGCTTTAATCTTAGTCATTGTTTAGTCATTAGTGCTTTGACCTTAGTAATTGAGTTTTCACCTTTCCTCGTAGTCCATATCCACTATCTCTTCATTCTCAAAATAAAAATCCTTAACCCAGGCTGATTCCTCACCGTCTACGGAAACTACACACTCAACAGAAAGTATTCCAAATCCTTCCTCATTAACCTTATTTTTGGTAACAGTCATTGAAACAGTATCTTCATCATACATTTCCTTAAGATACGCCTCAGCCTTCTCTATCAAAGCCTCTTCATCCATACTATCACCTCAGCTTTCATTCACTGTTTTTACTGCTTTTTCTGTTTTTTCCGCCAAAGAGCGTGGCGGATTGCTCGCCTAAATGCAGGCGACCAGGCTTTTATCTTCTATAATTGCTGCTTTTACTGTTTTTGCTTCCCCTGCTTCCTCCGCCTAGGCGGATTTCGCGAAGATTTAAGGTTCGATATTTAGACTTCGCTCAACTTGCTTCACTTTTCTCCACTTTCTTCCTGTTCTTGCTGTCTCTGCTGTACTTGCTTTGCCTGCTTTTCTTACCTTCTTCTCCACGTCATATTTGTTACTTCACCTTTTACAAAAGTGAATTTTTTTGACCAGTCTGAATGCGAGCCGCCGATTGAAACCGTGCAATCAACTGACAATACGCCATTCCCTTCCTTAACAGCATTATTAGTCACATCCATACTTACAGTATCCTCTCCATACTCTGACTTAAGATATTTCTTGCATTTTTCCATCATAGCTTTTTCATCCATAAAACCCCCTTAAAATTCAATCACTAAGAACTAAATTCTAAGCACTAAACAAAACCTAAGAACAAAACTCAAAAAAAACAAAGTTAAGACAAAGAAACAATATTCTTATGATATTTATTATACTTATTTTTATTCTTTTTTTCAGCATCAAAAACAAGGATAACTTCAAATTTCCGGTCAAACTCTTCCTACCGGAGCCAGATATATTACAAACTCATCATTTCCGTCTGCTTTTATCAGTTTATCCATTTGAGCTTGATCGTATGCTGCAATTGCACAGGTACCAAGACCTATGGACTCTGAGGCAATATAAAGATTTTGAGCAACATGGCCGGCATCAAGCGCCAGCACCTTATACGATGCAGGACCATAACGCCATTCCATTCTATAGGGTATTACCGACCAGATAAAAGTAACGGCCGACACCCCGGCATACGGCTGTCCCAGAGCCGCAGAAATCAGCTTATCAGATATATCATTATCCTGATACTCAAGCAGGAGTTCATGCGAGAGAGGCAGATATCTATAAAGACCTTTTTCCAGTCCTTTGACATTCATAATTACCGGATAAGTTTCAAAAGCATGTCTTGCTCCTGCAGAAGGTACCGTTCTATAAGCAGCAGCATCTCCAAATTTTCTTTGTACCCCTTGTGTTGCCCAAAGCAGAAAAGAAAGCTCTTCTAAGGTAATGAATTTATCAGTAAATTTTCTCCGGCTCCGTCTTTTTCCTATCGCAGTTTCTACATCAAGAGTCTTGATTGACGTCCACTCATTCTTCTTCACAAGCCGGAATTTTCTCTGATTTACAGCATCCCATGGTTTTTCCATAGGTGGAGGCTTTATTCCTTTATTTTGATCCGTATCGCTAGAATCAAACTCCTGTCTTACAGTATCTTTCAAAAAGCCTCTATTTATATCCATAAAATGAACTCCTACTTTTCGTCAAGATATCGCACGATACTATTGAGCGCAAAAACCGTAAAAACCACAGGCGTCATATTATATCCGTTATTTTCTTCTACCATCTTCTCGTAAGTGTCCGTTAAACTGTGATAATCCCGCGGCATTCCAATGTCATCCCTGTCATCTGTCTCCCTGGAAACGAGTGTAACAATGTTTATAGTTTTATCAAAAAGGGAAACAAGAGAGGACATATCCGTGCACGCCTTTATCGGAACATTTGAACGAATAAGATTCAACTTTAAATTTGCCCCTTCCCCGATAAAATACTTCTTTATTTCTTCTTTAGAGAAATATTTAAGCAGTTCAGACCCGGAAAAACTCTTTTCTTTAATAAAAGTTTCCAATTCTGCTATAAATTTATCGTTTCCGCCTCTATTCATACCTGCAAAATCCTTTTCGCAGTTAAAGAACCTTATAAATTTCCCGGAGATGCTGTCTAAATTCAGTATATAGACATTATCTTTACCGTATTTATCAAAGTGTTTTTGAAGGATCTGCTTTCTGTACTCAACGGCACCCATTAGACCGTTTTCCTCAGACCCCGTAAAGACAAATTCAAAATCTGTATTTGGAAAAACCGGACCTTGTCTGCCCCTTTCTGAAAGTTTTTCCTTTAAAGTAGAAGAGATCGTCCAATGTTGTTTTACTTCTGCAGGACAGACGATCTCCATTAACCCTGCAAGTACGGCAGCACCGGAAAGATTATCGTTATATCCCGGATTAAAAGGCATATTAGCGGAAATATCGGAGATAACAGTCTCAATAAGTATTAATACCGCTGCAAGAAGAGAAAGTATCACCAGTATTGTAGAAAAAGCTCCGTGAAGTCCAAAAATAAGATGAATACAAAGTGTCAACGTTATTAAACAGGCTGCTATCATCGGCCCCAGAGAAAGACCGTTCTTTACTATTTTTGCCAGAAAAGAGCTTCCAACGTTTATTCCTCCGAAAGAAGGAAGACATCTCCCCGTATCATAATGCGCGGTTAATATTACAAGCTTTCTCGCCGCCGGTTCCTTCTCTCTTCTTGTAGAACAGATTATATTTCCTGATTCAGCGTTGGGAATAAAGAAAGAGAAGAAACTCCATCCCGTATAAGTGGAGATGATACGTGAAAATACTATTCCCCCGCATAAGAAAATACTTACAACGGTAAAAAACGAGGGCACTTCCCCTAAAAATGAAAATTTAACCGTTTGCCACGGCGAAGGAAAAGAAGTGAAGGCAAGAAGCAGTTTTCCAAGTATAAATATTCCCGCAGAAGAAAGAAAAAACATGTATGAATGCAAGCAGACATTCCAGGAACCCGAGCTTAAGTCAACCGCAAACGGTGTGAATTTTACTTCAACATCGAAAAGGGCCGGGCAAAACCCGCGCAGCATCGAAGCAGTTTTTTGTTCAGGATAAGTTCCGGAAGCCCGGTCCGGCAATTCTTTAAAAAGTCCGAAAAACTCCCTTATTACAGTTTTAACTTTCCACTCTTCCGCCATATTTCTCCCCTTATAAATATTCAATTTGTAATACCCTCGAACCAATAAAGCTTCGGGTTTAGCAGGCTGCTAAAAAACTCAAGATTTAGAAGTTTAATACGTTAATTCTTTTTTTCAGAACCTTAAATGCTTATTGTGCAAGCACTTTCAATACAACTGGATTCCCGTCTTTCCACCATGAAGATCGGCGGACACAGCGCGAGAATGACAGAAAAATGAGTTTTTGAGCAGCCTGTTAGATCTTAATATTGCTTTATACTCTCCAATTCATATATTGCAACAGGATGTTCCTTATCTTTCAGGCAAAGCTCATCAAGTTTTTTGGCTTTTACAAACTTTTCTATCTTGTTGTGTATTTCACCTGTAATCAATATTTGATTACGATAAGCACGATCTTCAAGGCAAGCTGCAATATTAACCGTCTCACCTATAATAGTATACTCTTTCTTTCTATGTGAACCCATCGGCCCCATTATTACTTTTCCGGTATTCACACCTATGCCGATATTTATCATGTCTTTATATTCCGGACCGAAATATTTGTGAACTTTATCCCTCATATCACAAGCAGCTCTGGCCGCAAGCAACGGATGATTCTTTACTTTTTCCCCGACTCCAAACACGGCCATGACATTATCACCTATAAATTTATCCACTATTCCGCCATATTCTTCGGCAATCGCAGTCATATTGGAGTAATATTTATTTAAAATGTCAACGACCTCGCTTGCTTTTAATTTTTCAGACAGTGCGGTAAAACCTCTGATATCGGCAAAAATAACAGAAACCTCCAACTCCATACTGATTTCCGACATACTAAAGGTTGCTTCGTCCTTTAATACGGGATACGCAACATATCTTTTAAAAACATCTTTGATTATTTCTTTTTCCTGAAATCCCCGGGCTATTACCCAGGAATAAACAAGGGAGAAGGACATCAAATAGAGACCGTACTCAAAAAGGGTAGTCTTGATGCCTAAAATGTTTATCTTTAGCAGGGTTAAAACATCATGGATTCCAAAAAGTATGGCAATTGCCGTACCTATCAGCAAGATTATATTGTAAGAATGAAATTGCTTTGTTTGAACGATTTTTTGCGCAATCAGATAATACCCGTAACCAAGAGAAACACCGAGAGACAAGATCATAAGAAAATATGCAGGACCTTCTTTTCCCTGCAAAAACTCACCGCCATAAAGCGCCGTATTATTTATAATCAAAAGCGGGGTGGTAAAAAGGATCCCCAAATACGCTATAGAAAGATAATTCAGAATTCCGATCAAAACATCTTTTTTCTTTTTGGTATATTCATAACAGAAATTCAACCATGCCGGAGCCATCAATATAACCCCGATATGCTCAAACTTATGCCAAAAGATAATTTGCTCGGGTATTTTTACTTCTTCTATAGAAAACTGACCTATCGCATAAATCCCGGTTGAAAAAAATAAAACAGCCAGATATTTCAGCTCCCGCTCGCTTTTGTAAAAAAAGTATAAGATAAAGAACATAAAAGTCATAAGAATACTTATATTAAAAGCAAATAAAGCCGCAAGCTTAGTGATTGTCATTTGAAACCCTCATCTTCCGCGATAATTATTTTAATCAGATCCTTAAAGCTGTTTATTAAAATATCCGGCCCGGATTTTTCAAGCTGTTTCTTTGTACTATAGCCGTAGGTCACCGCAACTGCTTTAATTCCATTAGCATGGGCGCTTATTATATCTGTTACGGAATCCCCCACATAGACGGCGTTTTCCGGTTTTATTTTTTCTTTTTTCAAAAGATACGCGAGCATTTCCGTCTTATTCATCAGCTCACCGCTTTTAATATCGGGAGAAACAACAGAAATAAATTCCTTTACTTTGAAAGCGTCAAGCATCCTTAACGTGGGAATGTAACGTTTATTAGTAACCAAATAAAGCTTAGCATCTTCAGCTTTTAAAAACTCAATGGTTTCTTTTACCCCGGGATAAACTGTCGTACGGGGATAATCGGAGTTATCATATTCATTTTTAAAATTACCGCAAACTTTTTCCAGCACAGAAACATCAAGTTTTGGAGTTATATTTTTTAAACATTCCATTAAAGGCGGTCCGATATGTTTCTGCTCCGGCTTTGCATCAAAAACCCCTTCTTTCGCGTAAGCCTCTTTCATGCAAGCAAGTATATCCGGCATAGAATCCACAATTGTTCCGTCAAAATCAAATATAACCGCCGAATACACTGATTTTTTCAACTTTTTATTCCTTTCTTACCCGATATCCCTTAAATTATATACCGAACGCCCGATGCTTTCAAGAAAAATACATACAAATCAAATATTAGGCTATTACAGGCATGACTGAAATGCAAAAGAAAAATGCTGAACACTTATACTACAAACGTATAGGGAGTAAAATAATCGGGATTCCTTGGTAATAGAATCTGCGCTGTATGGCGAAAACTGTGTAATTGTGAAGCCATCGGGTAAAGACTATCTCTTCGGGGAAAACCAGCTGGCCTCCGAAGAAATTTGCGTTGGGGTATTTCTTCAGTATTTCCTGCGCTCCGTCAGAAATTTCTTGAACAACATCTACTCCGATCAGGCAGATACCTTCGGCAAAATATCCGCGGCTTTGAATATAGTTGACATATTTGTCCACATCCGCCTTAATATGTTCCTGCAGGCTTTCAATAGCTCCCGCGCCTTTAAAAGCGCCGGAATCAACAACCCCGACCTGGACAATTACAAAGTTTTTATAAACACCGGAGAATATCCTGAAGATATTTAATAGTGTATGCAGTCCCACTCCGTTAAAACCCGAGACCAGCACAACCGCTGTTTTGCTTTTCGGGTTATACTTTGGTTTATCCTCTTCCTTAAGCTCTCTGATCGTTTCAGGCATGACCGAGAGAACCAGGCTGTCAAGACGTTTCAGTATCAAAGAGGTCTTTTTATAATGATGTTTGATCGTCATTACGACAGCGATTAAAGAACCGGTAATTAATATTGTTATCCAACCGCCTTCCCCGAATTTCAGCCAGATGACGGATATTAGAATAGACAGGGTAAGAAGAAATGCCAGCCCGTTTATTGCAAGTTTTCTCCTCCATTTTTTTTCTACTTTTCTTTCTCTCCACCAGTGAATTACCATCCCAAGCTGGGAAAGAACAAAAGTAATAAAAACATTTATCGAGTAAAGCACGACAAGATAACTCACCTTGCCTTTGGTAACGACAAGAAGTACAATCGCCGCCATTCCCATAAGCAAAACGCCGTTTTGTGTCACCAATCTGTCGCTTAATATCTGAAACTTGGTAGGGAACCATCTGTCGGCCGCCATATTGGACATTACTCCGGGCCCGCCTAAAAAGCCTGTCTGCGCCGCAACAAACAAAAGAGCAGCCTCGGAAAGGAGAGTTATAAACAGAAGTGTTTTTCCCAAAGTACCGGCTCCGAATACTTTTGCAAAAAGCACGGCGTTTAAGGTCAAGCCCTCTGTGATCTTTACTTCATAAAGAAGATACGCAAACATTATTCCGAATACTACGAAGGCAAGTGAAATTGCCATATAAGACATAACACGTTTTGCGGTTTTTACTTTTGGTTCGCGTAAAATTGACATACCGTTACTGACCGCTTCCAACCCCGTATAAGTTCCCGCACCCAGACTGTAAGATCTCATAACTAAAGCAATAACGGCCATAACACCCATACTTGCTACCGAATCTTTTACATCTGCTACAGTATTTGAAACGACTCCTCCAAGATTACTCACATGAGTTATCAAAATATAAAGTATCGTACCCACATGCATAAGCATAAAGACAACAAATATAGGAAGCAGGAGTTTAACCGATTCTTTAACGCCTCTTAAATTCAAGACTATCATAACTATTAAAGCAAAAACAGAGAACCAAAGAGTGTAATGACTGTAGGAAGGGAAAAAACTAAATAATGCATCAGATCCCGCGGCAATTGAGAGAGTAATAGTAAGTACATAGTCTATCAAAAGAGCGGAACCGGAGATCATCCCGAGCGTAGGAGTTAAAAGCTTTGTAGCAACCACATACCCGCCGCCGCCATAAGGAAAAAGCTCAATGATCTGAGAATACGAAGCACTTATAATAAATATGGTTACAGCCGTAATGCAGGCTACAATGAGTGCCAGATAAGTATGGCTTCCGAGAGCAAAAAAGGCTTCCGCCGGGCCGTAGCAGGAAGAAGAAAGCCCGTCAGACCCGAGGCCTACCCAAGCAAGTATAGCAGCAAGAGCCAGGCTATGAAAGATCTTGCTATCCTGGGGATCTTTCGCTTTGCCTATTACCATCCGCCTTATTTTTAATAACATCCCGAGTTTATCTTCGGGGTTATCTTTCGGTATCATTATTTTCGCCATTAAATTCCTTTTATTTTTAAAAACGATTCCACTGACACACGATGCGGTTCCAATAAACTAGCATGTCTCCATTAATTTTTTATATTAATTCTACTCTTTATCTGCTTTACCTAATATTTTTCTTCTCTTCCTGCCCTTTCCGCCATAAAGCGTCGGCGGATTTCGCAGCTAAAAGCGCTGCTCAAGCTACTCCTTCTCTTTCTTCTTTTCCTTTACCTGCTTCTCTTTCCGCCATAAAGCATCGGCGGATTTCGCAGCTAAAAGCGCTGCTCAAGCTTCTTCCTTCTCTTTCTTCTCTTTCTTTACTTGCTTTATTTGCTGTTCTTGCTTCCCTTGCTGTCCCTAATAGTTTCCTTCTTTTTTCCAAACATCAAGAATCAACTCATATCGCTTTAATTCCATCCCGGTATACACACAATTACTGGTCGAGAAAATATATCCGCCGCCGGGCATTCCATGTTTTAAGGCGTAACGGGCGGATTCTATTGTTTGTTCATCAGTTCCGCTGTCCATCAAGCCGCAATTTACATTACCTATAAGACAGATCTTATCTCCGTACAACTTTTTGACTTTTGCTATATCCACACCCGCCTGAGGATCTATAGAATGCAAGGCATCAGGATTTGCATCAACGAGCTGCTCAATTATAGGCATTATATTCCCGTCAGTATGTTTTATGGTGTAAAATCCCAGATCCCGGTAACCTTTAATAAGTTTTTTTAGATACGGGGCGACAAATTCAGAGAACTGTGAAGGACTGAGGAACGGTCCTGAATTAAGACAATAATCAGAGCATAGAGCAAATCCGTCAAGCGCGCCTTTTGCCTTTGCCAATGCTTCTGCTTTTTTAAGTGCTTCATTAACTTTCATATCCGCTTCAAGCTTTACTTTCTCAGGCTCATCAGCAAGCCGGTAGCTAAACTCAAGCATCCGGTCTCCCTGAGGGAGACTATAGGTCGCATCACCCGAAGCCATAAGAAAATATTTATCACCCGATCTATTGCGGATAATTTCCGCCATTTTACGTCTCTCATCCTCGGTACCCGGATTTTCATGAATAAGAATCGCACTATGCTCGTATTTTTCAGCTGTCCGAATATAAACGTCAGCCATATCTTCCCTATGAAAATGTCTTTCAGCTTCCTTCATCTGATCCCATTGATGATAAGATCTATGAGAAGGATGGACTTTCCCAAAAGCCTCCATCGTAAGGAAAAATACAAGTTCAAAATGCGGGACTCTTCCGGTAACAGGCTCTCTTTTTAGTGCTTTTATAAATTTCTCTCTTGGTGTCATTTATCCTCCTTTCAAAAAATAATTGTAAAATATTGAAGTTTAATATATATACCTTATATTGTCCTCCAAAATTATTTTGGAGAGATCTCGCCTTTAGGCGGATCCTTTGTCATTTCTTTACGGTTCATAGATTATATATGTAGGACAAAGCATTTTCAACAGTTGAAAACGAGCCATTTACCTTGCTTTTCAAGAATAATTCTGATATTATCTTGCTGTTTGCAATATTAATCAACAGGAGCTGATTATGACTTTGGACGAACAAACAATAAAGACAGGTTTAAAAGCCATGGGTATTATTTTAGGATCCCTCGGTGCAGGTTTTACAGTGGAAAAAGTAATATTGGCAAGACTTAAAAAACTTGCGGAAAAAACCACATGGGAAGGTGATGATATTATAATCGAAGCCCTTAATACGTGGGTAACAATGCTTATTCTTCTCCCCGGAATTTACTTTGCAGCTCTTTACCTTCCTCTTTCCGAAAAAATAGAAGGAAACATCAATAAAATATTAATGGCTCTTGCTATTTTTTTCACAACTATAATTCTTTCTAAAATAGCAGTAGGCTTTATCGGACTTTATACTAAAAAAGCCGAAGGCAACATGCCTTCTACTTCAATATTTGCCAATATAACAAAAGTAGTAATGTTCAGCCTCGGAGGCCTTGTAATACTTCAGTCTTTGGGTATTTCAGTAACTCCTATACTCACGGCACTTGGAGTTGGAGGTTTGGCCGTGGCTCTTGCTTTACAGGATACTCTCTCAAATCTTTTTTCGGGGATACAGGTTTTAGCCTCAAGACAGATCAAACCGGGAGATTATATCAAGCTTAATTCCGGGGAAGAAGGTTATGTTTCTGATATAACCTGGAGAAATACCACTCTTAAGACTCTGCCAAATAATTACATAGTACTTCCTAACTCGAAACTGGCTACAAGCATTGTTACAAACTTTCATGCTCCCACAAAAGAAATGGCGGTAGGTATAACTATTACAGTTTCCTATGGAAGTGATATTCCAAAGGCCGAAAAAGCAATAGTAGAAATAGGAACAGACGTAATGAATACAGTAACAGGAGGTGTTCCCGGACACAAACCCGCAGCCCGGGTTGCAGAACTTGCGGATTTTGGTATAAAACTTGGAGTAGGCTTAATGGTAAAAGAGTTTGCCGATCAATTTCTGATAAAACATGAGTTTTTAAAACGGCTTCTTGTTAGATTTAAAGAGGATGGAATTGAAACACCTTTTCCTACTTCCACAGTGTATTTAAAGAAGGAATAGAATAAAAATAAAATCTGACTTATTTTTGACACGGAGGTGTCCATGAAAAATTTTATGTTTCTTACACTTTTGCTGGTAATGTTCACGGGAGTTTCTTTTGGCCTGACAGTTCCGCAGGCCCAGGCTAACGCCCTGAATTGTATTGAATTAATAAAATTCTCGGCTGAACTTTCATCTCCATCTCTGAATAATTTCATACTAAAATCAAATAAAATTAAATTTGACAAGTCAAGCGGTACAGTTTTTATTATGGAAAAAGCCATAGGAGATATCCGATTCAAATATTACGATAAAAACAAGAAAACTATCACAGGCAAAACACTTTCAGAGATCTATAACAATGCATATAAAAATGCCGCTTACTTTGAAATTGAACTGTCCAATAAATTATTTTATTCTGCAAAACTTACAATAACCTACGATTCTCCGCTGAAAAAACACGAGAATTTATCTGTAAATGGTATTCTTTCCATAATTAGCGGCAAAGAAACCATACCATATCAATTTATCGAAAAAGCTAAAGTAACGGAGCTTTCTTCGGCAAAAACTGTAATTAGCGGCGGCATTTTAAAAAGCGAGGGAGCTTTTAAAGACCTTATAGTTATTGACTTTTCCAAGAACCAGCTAAAATCATCTGTCAATAAAAAAGCTTCAACAGGTACGTCTTTCAACACTGATAAGAGAAGCCAAAAAATTGATAACTTGAAATATATTCTAATTAAATAATACAGTATTCACAGAATAACCAAGCATAAATCAAGTAAATTCATGTGTTTTTCAATATTAAATAGACGTTAAGTAGTCGCAGGCTTTAGCCTGCGAAATTACGCAAGCTAAAGCTTACGACTACAAGAACTACCCCTGACTGACGTGGTTACCGCAGGATAATATTTGCTATTGAACTAGCAAATATTATCTGTTATAATAACTTAAAGAAAGAGCTTGCAGGATAATTGATGCAAGAAAGAGAAAGGATGTTAAAAGAGAAGCAGGGGTGAAGTGGCAGTAAAAATCTAAGGATTATTGTTCTTTTATAATAACAGAGCTTTTTGAAATCATAAAAAACCGGGCCGGTCATTTACTCCCTATCATGGCATTCCGTTTCACCCCTTGAGTACCGAATAGGAATGTCAGCCGGCCCGATAAAAAAACCGATGACAAAAGTCACCGGTTTTTTTATTTATGGCTGTTTTTTGCATAGTCTTCATTGGAAAATTCAGAAGGGAAAACAAACAACCTGTCAGGCGGAACTTTCTTTAAGTCAAACAAAAAGCTATTTTTTTAATATTTTGCAGCTATCGCGGCTATGGCATCCTCTGAGATCCTGACAATACCGGGAGTATTTGCAGAGGCATTACTGTTCTTCATAATAATGGCTTATTGTGCAGGCGGTTTTGAAAACCACTGGCGTAAGAGGCTGTGCCAAAAGGTAGTTGCCTGATTAATCAGGCGCAATTGGTAAGCTCTATAAATCGAGCAACTACAATATGTTTTGGTATCTGTAAAATATTTCAGACTTTTGGCACAGCCTCGTAAGGGTGTGGAGTTTTACTTTCCCAGAAAGGTTTCGACAAAACTCGTATTAAACTCGCCTCTCCTGAAAGAAGAGTTCATCATTACTTTCTTATGAAACGGAATTGTAGTTTTTATTCCTTCTATTACAAATTCATCAAGGGCTCTCGCCATTCTGTCTATCGCTTCCGTCCTATTATTACCATGGGAAATGAGTTTTGCTATCATGGAATCATAAAAAGGCGGAATACTGTAACCGGCATATACCTGGGTATCCAATCTGATTCCTATACCTCCCGGAACTATAAACTGTGTAACTTTTCCCGGAGACGGCAAAAACCCCTTCTCGGAATCTTCAGCATTTATCCGGCATTCAATAGCATGACCCCTGAAATGTAATTCTTTTTTTGGCAAAGATAACCTTTCTCCAAATGCAATCTTAATCTGTTCTTTAATTAGATCTACCCCCATCACTGTTTCGGTAACACCATGCTCCACCTGTATTCTGGTATTAACTTCCATGAAATAATATTTATTGTATTTATCCAGAAGAAATTCCATGGTACCGGCATTTGAGTAATTTACTGCTTTGGCCCCTTTAATCACAGCTCTTCCCATTTCTTCCCTTAATTTCGGATTCATAGCAGGAGAAGGAGCCTCTTCTATAAGTTTTTGATGCTTTCTTTGAACTGTGCAATCTCTTTCTCCGAGATGAGCAACATCTCCATATTCATCCCCTAAGAATTGAAACTCCACATGCCTTGGTTCCTCTATATATTTCTCTATATATACTGCCGGATTGCCGAAAGCTGATTCGGCTTCCGCACGCGCAGTAAGAAACCCGTTAACCAATGAAACATCATTATGGGCTACCCGCATGCCTCTTCCGCCGCCGCCTGCACTGGCTTTTACTATAACCGGATATCCTATTTTTTTTGCAATCTTTAAGGCTTCCTGATCATTTACAACCACACCTTCACTACCGGGAACTACGGCAACTCCTGCTTTTCTCATTGTATCTTTTGCGTACACTTTATCGCCAAGTTTTTTTATGGCCTCAGGAGACGGGCCTATAAACTTTATAGAGCAGTCTCTGCAAATCTCCGCAAAATGCGCATTCTCAGCCAAAAAACCATAACCGGGATGTATGGCTTCCGCATCCGTTATTTCTGCTGCCGATATAAGATTGGGAATGCTAAGGTAACTTTTACTGGACTGAGCCGGACCAATACAAACACTTTCATCAGCCTGTTTTACATATAGCGAACTCTCATCCGCTTTAGAATACACTGCTACAGTGCGAATACCCATCTCTTTACAGGTTCTGATAATTCGAAGGGCTATTTCGCCTCTATTTGCTATTAATATTTTCTTAAACATTATATTTTGTACTCCTTACATTATATTCTCCTCCCTTTCGAGATAAGGGGAGGATTAAGGTGGGGATATTATTTTTATTTATAAAAGCTTTTATGATCCCCATCCGTACCTTCCCCTTATTTAGAAGGGGAAGTAATCTTAGGCTGGTTCAACAACGAATAATGGCTGTCCAAATTCCACGGCCTGACCATTTTCCACCAGTATTTTAGTTATCCTGCCTTTTGTTTCAGACTTTAGCTCATTCATAAGCTTCATCGCTTCAATAATGCAAACAGTCTGACCTTCCTTTATAATATCGCCTTCTTTGATAAAAGGAACAGATTCAGGAGAAGGTGCTTTGTAAAAGGTCCCGACCATTGGGGAATTAATAGTGCTTCCAAGCGATTTTGCGGAAGCAGGTACTGACGCTGCAGCAGGAGCAGAAGGTGCAGGAATAGCGGCTTGCTGAACTGCAGGCATATGGACAATCGACTGTGGTGCTGTCATAACCGGAGTAACAACCGCACCGGAAGCACCTTTTTTGATCTTAATTTTTATTCCTTCTCTTTCAATTTCTATTTCGGAGACATCGCTCCCCTTTAGTAAATCAATAAGCTCTTTAATCTCTTTTGTATTCATTTTCCCTCCGTTTTCCTAAATAGATTCTACAGACCCTGCACCATTCAATTCCTTCGGGGGCAAGGCCATGAACCTGAAATTAATGGTACTGATAAACAGAAAAACCTTGTTCATTAAAATTATTTTTGTACTCTTTCCAGGTATTCCCCGGTCCTCGTATCTATTTTTACAGTTTCCCCCTCTAAAACAAAAAGAGGCACCTGAACAACCGCGCCGGTTTCAAGTGTAGCAGGCTTTGAACCTCCGGTAACCGTATCACCTTTAATCCCCGGAACGGTCTCAACTATTTTAAGGTCTACCGCATTAGGAAGCTGCACACCTATAGGTTCACCTTTATGCAACAAAGCGTAAATCACCATATTCTCTTTAAGAAATTTTACCGAACTACCGAGAGCAGCAGGAGTAAAAAACTGCTGTTCAAAACTCTCAGTATCCATAAAAACATAATTTCCTCCGTCTTTATAGAGGAACTGCATATCTTTCTGCTCAACATCCGCAAGTTTAAGCTTCATGCTGGCATCAAATGTTTTTTCTATTGTAGTATCCAGTTTAACATTTCTGATTCTGGTCTTTATGTTAGTGGCACCTTTACCCGGTTTGTGCCTGGAATAGTCAACAACTTCAAATATAACCCCGTCCAGATCCAGGAGTACGCCCCTCTTTAAATCACTAGAATCTATCATTATAATTTTACCCCCTGAAATATACTACAGGACCACTAACCTTCGTTGATCAGCTCCAAGGATTTCACAGCCCTTTTCATTTACAATTACATCATTTTCAATACGTATGCCGTATTCTCCGCTGTAATAAACACCGGGTTCAACAGTTACCACCATACCCGCCTTAAAAATACCTTTTATTCTACTCCCAATTGACGGGTTTTCATGAACATTAAGCCCTATTCCATGGCCTAACCCGTGGGTAAAATACTTATCCATTCCGTTATTTTTCAGGTAATTTCTCGCTTTTTTGTCCGGAACGGACAGGTTTACTCCACTTTTGATAGTAGAAACCGCCTTTTGCTGGGCTTCATAAACCACTTTATAGTGCTTTCTTTTTTGTCCGTTTATTATACCCAATCCGACTGTTCTTGTCAAGTCAGAACAATATCCCTTGTAAACAGCCCCAAAATCCATGACTATCAGTTCACCTTTATTTATTCTCTTTCTCGAAGCCAGTCCGTGAGGCATAGCACCTCTTTCTCCTGAAGCTATTATAGTAGAAAAAGCCTGTCTTTCCGAACCTTCAAGTCTCATGTTATATTCCAGTTCAGCAGCAAGTTCAATCTCCAAAATATCCGGTTTTAGCTTTTTAAGGGTACGTTTGAACGCCGTTTCGGCAATCTCCACAGCCTTTCTGATCTTATTAATCTCCTCATCATCTTTCGTTTCTCTCAAGCTCTCTATTAATGAGGGCTCAAAAGAGATTTTCACCTTGGATAGGTACTTTTTTAATACTTCATATTGCGAAATGGTCATTTGTTTTGCTTCAACACCAAGAGTTTTTATTCCGTCTTTTTTTACTAATTCGAGGAAAGACTGATAATACTCTTTTGAGGATTTTATTTCTTTTAGTTCAAAGCCGCCGCTTAATTCTTTCTTGGCCTGTTCGGTATATCTGGAATCTGTAACAAAAAGCGCATTCTTTTGCGTAAGAAGAATAGCAGCCGTAGAGCCCGTAAAAGAACTAAGATAATTATTATTAACAGGACTCGTTACTAATAAACCATCCAGTCTTTTTCGTAACAGAACTTCTCTGAGTTTATCTATCCGTTGCATAAAAGTCCTTTTGTCCTTGGGTTTATGACGTTTACAAGGTAAAAGCCGGCCAAGAAAATCGCCTTCATCGATGACTTTTATCACTATTATCAGGCAATTTTCGCAGTCCCAGCTGCTCTGATTTGTGAAGCAAATCAAGCCGAGATAGGAAAGTATTTTACTTGTGCCCTAAGGGTATACTTTCCTATGCAGTAAAAGAAAAACAGTACTTATTATCTTTTTTTCTTTTCCAGCGTTTCGCTTAAAGTTATTAACGCAGTAACAATCCCGACAACAAAAATAAATATACTTGCAAAGCTGTGCATAAAATAAAGAAAATAATCAACAAAAGACTCGATGAAGTAACCACGCGCTTTATCGATAAAATAAAACCCGGTAGCAGCGGAAGCAGCACCTACAATTATGGCTAAATATTTGTAAAACATTTGCTCCTCTATTCTTTCGTCGCCTAATGTCTATTCTTGCCAATCATCCAAACATCTAACCCTCTAATCATCCGCCCTCTGCCCTCTCGTATAGGGATTCTATGGCATCTATCATTCTGTCCTGGTCCCATTCTCCGACCCTGCTATATCCGTTTTCTCCGAGTTTCTTTCTCAACTTTTCATCGAGAAGAAGAACGCTTATTTTTTCAGCGGCTGTTTTATAATCTTTCGGTGTAACCAGATATCCGTTAACTCCGTCAACGACGGCTTCTTTGGAGCCGTCAACAGCAGTTGCAACTATAGGTTTTTTGGCGCACATCGCTTGCGGCAATACGCGGGGAAGTCCTTCCCAGAGGGAAGTAAGCACTACCACATTAAACAATTGAATAAACTCCGCCACATCTTTCCGCCAGCCGGTTAAAATTATATCATTTTTTAAATTATTTTCCGCTATAAGTTTTTCCACCTCGGCGCGCTTCTCCCCGTCACCGACAATAAAGTATTTTGCACCCGGATGTTTTTCCTTGAGGAGAGCGGCAATCCTTACAAAATCCGCCGGATTTTTCTGGGGCTTCAGGCAGGCAACCATACCGACGGTTTTAGTATCCTTCCCGATGTTAAACTCCTTCCTGATAGAAGAAAGATCCCTCGGAGTTGTGAACTCGGAAAGGTCAAAACCGCTTCTTATTACAGTGTATTGAGAGCTTTTTCCGACCCTTGCTTTAAGTCCTTTTTCTATATCGACTTTTGTTACCACTATCATCTTGTCCGTCACTTTTGCGGCAAATCTTTCAAGAAACACATACAAAGAGCGCTTCAGGAAACTTTGGAAATCATTAAAGGAAAAACCGTGTACGGTATGGATTATGACGGAAACACCCGCAAGCTTCGCGGCAAACCGCCCGAGGATACCGGCCTTCGAGCTGTGTGTGTGAACTATATCTATCTTCTCTTCCTTGAATATTTTTTTCAAGATAAAAAGACACTTAAGATCATAGTAAAGCGAGAGCTCATGTTTTAACTCCGGAAGAAAATATTTTTTAAGATTTTCTATTTTTTTTGCATCATCAACAAGGACACCTTCTGTTCCGGCAATAAGAAATACATTAAACTTCTCCCGGTTGTGTGTTTTTACGGAGTATAATGTATTCTGCTGGGCTCCACCCAACTCCAGTTTTGTTATTATATGCAATACGTTCTTTTTCATACCATACCCGCTGCGGTCTTACCGTCCAGAAGAGCATCTTCCATCGCTGAATAATTCCAGGATCCGTACCGGCCGATAGAAGCTATTTTCTTCTTTTTTAAATATCTATTTATTATTGCCATATTTTTATAATAGTTAAGATCAAAAACCACATAAGCGTATTTAATGAAAAGCGGTTGTTCCGCGATAATACTGTCATGTTTCGAAAGTATCCCTGTTTTAATAAGGTCTTTTTTAATTCTTTCGGCAAGCTTCTTCCCGTCAAACTCTTCGCCCTGTTTTATTGAAACTTCCGCGTAAAGTGAAGAGGTGTAAGGAGGACAAAGTTTTTTTGAAACATTAGAATAAAAACCGACCCTGTAAAAACTTATTTTCGGATCAGCAAAATATATCCAGTGATTTTTATTAACGGACTGCCTTCCTATTCCAAGGTTTAAAGCAAAAACAGAAACATATTTAAGCTTTTTAGCCGCCCTTAAAACATTCTCCGGCACATTTTTAATAATCGGAATAAGTTCCGGTAAAGGAATTGTCGAAATTACCGAATCAAACATAGAAACACCCCTATGGCCGTTGAAATTTACGGTTTCCCCGTCCAGTCCTGTTACCTTGGAGTTAAATAATATCCGGGTGAACACCTCCCCGCTAATAGCTTTTGAAAGTGCCTCAATTCCTCCTTCTTTCGGATAATAAAACTCCTTATTGTAACCATATACCTTTTTCTTTTCCTTTATATCCGGGATATAGGTTATCGGGCCTGACGGGAGAAGCTTATTCAGACCTGATTTATAGAGTTTTTCATTATAAGGCAGCATAAAATGTTTGGCAATGCCTTCCCCTGTTGTGCCAAGAATCCATTCCTTGAATGTTTTAAAGTGCTTCTTTTTCTTTAAAGATTTTATTTTTAAAAGGCCTTTTTCGCATTCAGCGGCTATTGATTTATTCTTTAATTTAAAATAATTCACCTGAAAAGGATACGGCACATATTCCCCGGAAATATACACGACCGCTTTTCTGTAATGGAGCTTTAAATTCTTTTTCAACAGGCGGGAAACAAGTGCTTTACCGTAATTACTCTTAAAATGCAAAAAATGACCGGTATAATCGAAGGAGAATTTATTTACGATAAATGAAGCGGAAAGACCCCCTGTTTTTTCTTCTTTTTCAAAAATAATAAAATCTTTTTTGAGCTTCTTTAAATGAAAAGCGGCGGAGAGACCCGCAAGGCCTCCGCCGAGAATAGCTATTTTCTTTCTCATCAAAATTGTTCCCAATGTGTTACGGTCCGCACGCGTTTTTTTGGAACATGCATAACACCTTTTGGGTCTTTCCAGTACTTTATCTCCGTATCACTTTCTTCCCTTACAGGCGCCTCATCTCTATACCCGAGCGCAATAACCGAATCCACTTCAAAAATATCAGAAACTCCAAGAAGCTTTTTAAGACCGGACTTATCAAATGCTTTGATCCAGCAGCCGCCCAGACCGTCTTCCCAGGCAGTCAGAAGAATTGACATTGCCGCAGCTCCTAAATCATATGAAGTACTGGTGGAGCCGGTATTTTTATTTGCAATTATAATAATATAGGCTGCCGGTTTTTCATTTTCTTTCGGGACTCCCTCCGGAACTATATACGCCGCCCATTTCAAATGTTTAAAAACAGCTTCGAGAAGCTCCTGGTTCCTCACTATTATATACTCCAGAGGCTGCATGTTACCGCCTGAAGGCGAAACATGCCCCGCATTTACAAGCTTTTCCAGAACTAAATCGGGAATTGCTGCCTGTTTAAACTTTCTAATAGTGCGTCTTTTTAAAATAGTTTCATAAATAGACATAGTTTCTCCCATTGTTTTTACTCTTCAGAATCACTTGCGCCTTTTTTGCCGGCAGGAAAAGTATTCTTTTTCCCTTTATCAGCATTTTCTTCAGGCTTATACTGATATAAAGTTACTTTAGGTTTTTCGAGGGCCGCAGTCACATCAACTTTGATAGTAACAGCACCTTCTTCATCAGAAGTAATACCAATATCCTCTTCAAAACCAATATCCATTTCACTTTCTTTAAATTTCAGAACAGCTTTAATCCTTGCGACCTTATCTTTGGCTTCTTTATATGCCTCGTCTTTTGCGCCTTTGATAAGATTTCCCAGAGTTACTTCATTAAAATGATAATTAATCATTTGATTGGATGGATTTTTAGTATCCGATTTAAATTTAAGTTTTGAAGCCCCTTTAACCGCACTCATTCTTGTATCACCGGCACCTAAAGTCTTCTCTGACGATACGGAATTATCACCGGGTTGGACTTTACTTGTTTGCGACGAGGAGCCGCTATCTTTTTTATTCTGCGTATCTTTATCCCCTGAAGAGGTATCTGACGCAGCCTCTTTTGGTATATTCGCTATTGCAACCGCGCCATAATCAATTGCTTTGTCTAAAATCTCACAAATATCTTCAAATTTTTTATTTTTAAGATCATTAACCACAACATACTTTGTAATATTATACCTTTGCTGCACACGCTCAATTACATTACCATCATCATCCCGCCTTTTCAGGGTCTTAGCCTGTCTCATTGTCTGTTGTATTATTTCCGGTTGAAAGCCGTAAGACTTAAAACTTTCCTTCTTTATTTTAAAAAGCCTGCCTAAATTATACGTCAGAAAATCTACCTTACGCCCGGATTCTATTTCAGCAGCTCTTAAAGTTACCATGGGCCCTGACTTTATCATAAACTGGATAAAAACATTGTCAGGTTTTGCCGTGACAATACCGGTTCCCGTGAAAGTGAACCCTGAAATTTTACCGCCGGAAAATCTGACATTTTCAGCAACTCCCGAGCCGACTATATCAAGCGTCGAAGTAAGGCTGCCTTCCATCGTAGAGCCCACCTCTGAAGGCGGCAAAAGTTTGCCGGGATCAGGAACTGTTATGTTGGGGCTAACCGAGTTTTTTTCCGGGGTTGCATTCTTTCCTCTTCCGGAAGAAAGCGGAGAAGACAGCATATCGTTAAAAGCACGGGTATTCATAAGGTTAATTTCAATGAGAGGAATAACCTTTGCCGCAGGAATAGAAACTACAACACCTACAATACCTAAAAAGAAGATATGTTCTACAAGACTAAAAGCCAGCGATATTTTTGCTATCTTGTCCATTGCCATTTTTTAAAATCCCCTAAGAAGATCTTTAATGATTACTTTCTCCATTCCGGCTTTTTATGTTCTGTGGATTCAAAGAGTTTTTCCGCTCCAGCCTGTCTCGCCGCATCCATTACGGAAATAACGATACCATGCGCAACACTCTTATCCGCGTTTATTATTACAATTTTTGCTTTGCTTACGGCAAGAAGCGCCGCCAGAGGCTCATACAAATCCTTTAGCATCAATTCCTGGTTGCCCAGATATATTTTCCCGTCACCGCCGACAGTAAGTACTATATTTTTTTCCGGTGTAACATCGGAAGAAACAGCCCCCGGTAATTTTACTTTTATTCCGGACTGGACGATCATCGGAGCCGCAATCATAAAAATAATGAGAAGTACAAGAGCAACGTCGGTAAGCGGTGTAATATTAATTTCCGAAAATATTTTTCTTCTTTTACTTTTAAGATCCAGCAAGTCTCTACCTCCTTACCTCTTTAAGCATCTCTTCCCATTTTACGCGTTCCATGTCTTTCGCGGTTAAAAGACTGATAATTTCCATGGAGCTTATAGTAATATCAGTAGTGAAATCATCTATTTTTTTTACAAAATAATTATATGCGGCAACAGAAGGGATAGCGACAAAAAGCCCGACAATGGTTGCAATTAAGGCCTGAGCGATGCCGGGACCGACAACCCCGACCCCGCCTGCGCCGCCTTGATCGGAAAGTTTCATAAAAGCCTGAGTAACACCTATAACCGTGCCGAGTAAACCAATAAAGGGAGCAACATTACCGATAGTTCCGATAACCACTATATTTTGTTCCAGTTTAGAAATTTCTTCAAGGGCAGTTTTCTTCATTGCTTCTTCTGTATCTTCTTTTGTGGCAGGATATCTTGCTAGAGCGGCTCGCACTACAGAAGCAACCGGACTCGGTGTCTCTTTGCAGACATCTATAGCCTGAGGAATAGCTGTTTTATCAAATTTCCCGTCCTTCCTGAGAGTTCTTCTTAATTTATTAATAAACATGTTCACATTTATCTTAGCAGCTTTATATCTTAAATATCTTTCTACTATGTAATATATAGATATGAAAGAAAGACCAATAAGAACCAGAACTGTAAGCAACGCCCAAATATTCTTAAACAAAGATTGAAACAAACTTAAGTTTTCCGGCATAAACGACCCCCTTTAATGAAATCTATCATATATTTAAAGCATTTTTTAAATTAACACACATCAATAATACATTTAAATTTAACTTTTGTCAACCAGCACTCACTTTTATGGACATTATGGACTTTTACAGACTTTTATTGACTTAATTACTTGATCCCTTTTACAACATCCCCTATTTTAATATCATTTGCCTCAAACCAACCTTTATTCACCTCTAAGGCGTAGAGGACTTTGTACTTGGAAGAAACAGGGGTCAAATCTTTTGGTTTCATATCTTCTATATTGAGAATTATTCCCTTTTCATCTATGAAGGCAATGGATAAAGGAATAGTAGTATTAAACATCCAAAATGAGGTTTTTGCGGATTTTTCAAAAACAAACAGCATCCCGGAATTTCCCTCAAGCTTTTCTCTGAACATTAAGCCTGCTATTCTTTTTTCCTCAGTATCGGCAACCTCAACAAACAGCTTTTTATCTTTTAACACAAGGATTTTATTGATATTCTCCTCCTGTCCGGCAAGCATTTTTCTTGCCAGAGGGGGAAAAGCTACAATAGACACAACAAGCACAATGTACAGGATTATACGTACAGGGATTTTAAGTATGCTTTTCAATATTCTCATATTAGATTATACCATTTTATTCCGTCACATACGCAAGAGAAAATATATCATTAATTTGTCAGCATTTTGTTAAATTAAACAATTCAAATGACGGATAAAACAATACCAGTTTTAGACAGAATTCTATCAATAATTGTTTACATTGCATGGATTTTCAGGGTAAAAACGTTTGACTTTTCAAGGTAAATTCAATAAACTGTACTAATGAAAAAGATTCCACCGATTACAGAACTACAGGATTCCACTGATTGTACCGCCTCAAGTGGAAAAGTAGAACAGCACATTTTTACGCTACACTATATTTTTAAAAAAGCAACACCTTTAATATTTATTTTGACTTCATTCTTCTTTTTGCTTACAGCTTGCCCTACTATTTATGTAGGCGACAGCGGAGAGATAATAGCGGCGGCTTATACTCTCGGTATACCGCACCCGCCGGGATATCCGCTTTACATAATTGTATCAAAGCTTATGACCTTTATCCCTGTTGGCGGAATTGCTTTCAGGGTAAACCTTCTCGCCGGATTGTTTGCAGCAATTGCCTGTTCCGTCCTTTTTTTACTCCTGAAATCTTTAAAAACACTGTTTCATGCAAATTACAAAGACCATATTTTTGAAATCATTTCCCTTTTGTTTGTGCTTGTTTTTGCTTTTTCCAGAACCTTTTGGTCCCAGAGTGTTCAAGCAAAAGGCGGACTTTATACGCTTAATGTATTACTTATATTAGCCGTTCTTTTATTAATTATTAAGAAAAGAAATTTTATAGTGATCGGGATTATCTCGGGACTCGGACTCGCAAACCATAACACTTTCGCGCCGGTGGCTTTACTTCTTTTTGGCTGCTATTATATAGAATTAAAAAAAGATCAAGAAGCAAAGAGCCTGAAAACAATATGTTCAACCCTTGCTGTTTCTTTATTAACGGCTGTGTTTATTTATCTCTATCTTTTTATCCGGGCAAAAGCGGATCCACCCATGAACTGGGGAGATCCTTCCAACTTTGCAAATCTGTTTCATCACATTTTCAGAGGTCAATACGGCACGGTAAGCGAAAAAACGCGTTCTTTTGAAATATTCTCAGGGCAAGCCGCCTGGTTATTTAAAAACATGTCCCTCCAGTTCACTATCCTGCCCTGTCTCCTGGCAATACCGGGACTGTTTTATATTTACAGAAAAAGAAAGGATTATTTTTTTGCATTTATCCTGATCTTCCTGTTCCTGATTTTCGGCTTAACCTTAATGAGTAATTTTACTATGAACGCTATTAACTTATACATGGTTGAGGTTTTCTTTGTTCCTGCTTATATGGTCCTGATCATTTTTGCCGTATTTGGAACAGCGGAGATCTACTGTAAACTGCCGAAGTTCTGGAACACCGCTTTACTTGCCGGTCTTACCGGTCTTACGGTGTTTTGTACTTATTCAAATTATTTTTATTCCGACCGGAGCAAAAACTTTTTTGCTTATGATTACGGTATTAATCTCCTCAAATCCGCGGAAAAGCAGGGCATCCTTCTGGTGGCCGGAGATAACACAGCTTTTTCCACAACCTACCTTACGATGGTGGAGAAAAAAACTCCGGAATACATTATTTATGATGATTACGGATTACTCTTAAGGAATAACGACTTTGCTTTAAAAAAAATACCCGCAACCGATTATTTGAACCGTTTGAATTATATTAAGAATTATCTTTTAACTTCAGGAAAGCCTGTATGCTTTGTATTAGGCAGTCACCTGCATAGAGATATCTATACTGTATTAAGCAGGGAATACAAAGCACTTCCCTCGGGTCTCCTTTTCAAAGTAATGAAGAAAACCGGGAAATTAAACGAATTTGATTATTCCGAGCTGTCTTTTCGCGGTATTTCCGATGATAAGATCTATAAAGATACAATGGTTAAAGGAATAATAGCGCAGTATCATTACTTCTTCGGGGAATATCTTAAGGTTCACGGTAAACAAAAAGAAGCTGAAGAACATTTTAAGGAGGCCAATAAGTACGGAGAAGATGATGAACAGATCCAGAATATGCTCGGGGTATCCAGCCAGGAAAGCGGAAACGCTTCTGATGCTTTTGAAAAAGCAAAAAAATCAGTTGAGATTGATCCTCACTCTCCCGAAGCATGGAATAATTACGGTGTGGCCCTGGAACGGACAGGAAACCTTAAATCCGCGCTTTTGGCCTATCAAAAAGCAGTTTCTCTTGATAAAAACGAACTGCAATATTTGAACAACTACGCAGGAGCCTGTTTTAACGCCGGAGATGCCGCCGAAGCGGTAAATACCTATTTAAGGATAAGTTCTATTAACGAAAAATCCGTAAATTACAACGGGCTCGGAATGTCTTATATTAAGATCGGGAAAATAGCGGAAGCAGAAGCTGCTTACAAAAAGGGGCTGTCCTTTGGAGGTTCATATGAACTTTATATGGGTTTTGCAAACCTTTATATAAATAACGGAAAACCTTCGGAGTCAATTCAATATTACACAGAAGCTTTAAAAATTAACCCGGCAGGAGAGAACGCCTATAACAACATGGGAATTGCCTACTTGAAATTAAACAACACAACTCAGGGTGAAAAGATGTTTTTGAAAGCAGTGGAGGTAAATCCAAAATTCATAGAAGGGTATGTCAACCTTGTAAAAGTCTGTTATTCAACCGGCAGAAAAGACGAAGCCCTGAAGATATGCAATAAAATCCTTTCAATAGACCCAAAAAACAATTTCGCCCTGTCAGTAATCCCCCAGTTGAAGAAGTAGACGAAGAGGTTGCACGTTATACGTTTCAAAGTTGCTAACGTAAGAGAAATATAATCAAAATTCGACGGAAGTTGACAACTAACTTGCAGGTATTTAATACAACAGATGATATCTATTCCCCTTTAAACATCTTTTCCCGTGAGTAACTTGCAACGTGTAACGGTTTTTCAGTTATAATTCCCAATCACATACGGCAATATCTCAAAAAGTGCAAGTCCGATGATCCCTGCCTGCGCTCCTATTATAAGAAGCAGCGCAAAGAGATCACCCACTTCATACCACTCATCCGGGATAATCTTTATTATAAATATTCCACCGGCAAGCACCAAAATACTTAGAATAAAAACAAGAACTTTAAAATGAAGGAGTAGTAACCCAATGGCAGTAATAAGCATCTCCCAAAGTGCAATAATCCCGCAATCCGAACAGTTAAAAAGAGCCGTAAACGCCTCTATATATGAGTCCGCCGGATTAACCCGCGCCGCTACAAACACATAAAATATAAGCAACTGACTAATGACTGTAACCGTAAGCGCCGTTATCAATCCCGTTTTAATATTTTTAGGCATTGTAATCTTATCAAAGAAATTCCCTAACACATACGTTGCAATATTGCTCATCTATTTTCTCCTTGATTTTCTTTTGTAACAGATAAATTATACCACAAAAACCTTGCACGGACAAAATATAAAAAAAAGGAACAGGCGTTATGAACCTGTCCCTTTTTAAAAAAACACTCATCTGCTTGACTTCTTATTATTTTTATTGTGCAGGCGGTTTTGAAAACCACTGGCATAAGCCCGTGGATGAAAAAACCGCATATAATGAATAGTTTCCTCTCACAAGAGGATTCCAAAGGAGGATACTCCTTTGGCTTGGGCGTATAGCCCCAGTAAAGAAGACGCCACGTCCGTGAGAGGCGTGGAGTTTCACTTTAATATTCTATTGGGAGTATATTTTGTTTTGCGGGGTTTGTTTTGTTCCATAGTATCCAGAGCATAACTCAAAGATATCTTTCCATAACTGCCGTTGAATTCACCTGAAAACCCAATGCCATAGTCAACCTGAAAAGAGTCATATTTATACCCGAGCCCAATTGAAATACCGCCGAGATCATACCCTGCTTTATACCCTGCCCTGACAAATACACTTTGAAGCTGGTATTCTATTCCAAAGCTAAAGCAGAATCTTTCCCCAAAAATCCGGTCAATTTCAAAACCGGAAGCCAGTGTACTTTTATCTTCAAAAACATATTTGTAACCAAATCCAAACCTTAAATACACCGGGAGCAGCTCTTCCGCGCTGACATATCTGATGTTTGTCCCTATATTTTGCAGAGCAACACCCGCAAAGAGATCATTAAGAATTACGCCTAAATCATAAATCGCGCCTATATCAGCTGCCAAAGCACTGCCGGAATATTGTCCGACCAGACTTGAGTTGAAGTATTTCGCTGTTACACCGAGAGACAGAGGACTATTCAAATTCAAAGCAGCGGAGACAGTTAAAAGAAAATCCGATTCCGAATTTACCACAGTGGTCGTGCCGTCAATACCAAAAACTTCCATACTGCCGCCCTGCAAGGTGGAAAGACTCGCGCCGAAGACCAGATCTTTTGACTTTCCAAAAAATGAATCATATTTAGGCGCGTGAACATAACCTATAAAACCGGAGTAGTTATCTGCCAACCCGCCCATATACAAGGCAGAAATGGTGCTTCCGGGGACATAAGCAAGCAAAGCAGGATTGTATTGCATGCCAAACGCATCCTTTCCTTCCGCAACATAAGCATCCCCCATACCCTGCGCTCTTGCTCCAAAATTCTCTTTTAAGAGAACCGGACCTGTGGAGGTAAGACCGCATTGTCCGATCGCAGCCAATAAAAACAAAAATGTTATTATCTTACTATAGCTATTTTTTTCCATGTGCTTTTTCCGCCTGCTTTAAGATATACAAGATAAATTCCGCTGGAAACAACACTCCCGTTAGAATCTTTCCCGTCCCAAATACTCTGATAAGACCCTGCAACTTTTGAATCCCCGTTTACAAATGTATTGACAAGTTCACCTTTAAGATTGTATATATACAAACTTGCCGTCGCGTCAACTGTAAGAGACCAATTTATTGTGCAAGTTTCCGTTTTATCCGGATTAAATACATTATTTATAGGTTTAAGAGTAATACTAGCCCCCTGGGATTGCGTAGTTCCGGAAAGAGTCAGCTTGAAAATACCGGAATTTGTACCGGCATACACTGCTGAAGCACAACTATCCAGAGCATTAATATTATAATCGGTAAGACCTGTTATTTCCTGGGTCCAGGAGCTCCCATTATTGACAGATTTTAAAACACCGCCGCCGGTAGTACCGACATACAATTCGCTTTGTTCCGTATAAGTGATAGATGTGGTCATCCGGTTCAATAAACCGGTATTTCTTTCATACCATAGTCCCGACCCGGCATCATAGAAATAGATACCCAAGCTGCTCCCATCCATGTCTTCCGAATTTGCTATAAATATATTATTCCCTGCAAAAGCCATTTTTCCATAATGAAGATGAGCAGGAAACCCGGGCATTGAATCATTGCCAATAGTTATAAATGTTGTCCCCATATCTGTGCTCTTCGCACAAATATGAAAATACGTAGCATATATAGTGCTGCCATGGCATTTTAGGTCGTACGAAGAATCAGGAAGAGCTTTTGTCCCCCATAAAGATCCGCCATCAGTACTTATCATTAATACAGTAGAGTATAAATTACTTGTGGCAATTATTGTATTTGTTGAAGTCAAAGCTATTCTACCCGCTAAAGCTCCATTCAGCAAACTCCAGGTCAAACCTCCGTCAGCACTTTTATACAAACCTCCCGGACAAGTCACATAAACTGTACCATCACTCTTAATCTCTATGTCATAAACATAGTATATTGTCCCGCCCCCGACCTGAACCCAGGAAATACCGGCATCTGATGTTTTATATAAATAATTAGAAACTGCATAAACAATATTATTATTGGAAGGATCTATGGCTATCATACTAATAGTACTTCCGGAAAGTCCTGACGGACTCCAATCCGCAAAAATAAAAACCGGAAACAAGAGGATTAACAATAATTTTTTCATTTTTCCACCCCTATCGCGCACTAATGTCAGTATGTTTTCTCTCGCGAAGTATGTTAAACTTATTTTACATATTTCAAATAATAATAGCAAGAAGTATTTACTGTTATTTACAAGCGAAAAGAGACTGTCTTGCTTTTTGTTCTTTTTAAAATCATTCGAGCCATTTTTCTGCAGGGGTCAAAAGGAATTGCTCAAGAGCTATTCCGCCCGTACCTACAACCAGAAGTTTTAACGGTTTAAAGGCTTTATTAAACTGTTCCAGACCGGGTAAGGCAGTTCTCTTTCTCCCGCTCTTAACTTCTATGGCAACGATTTTACCCTTTCCCGCCAGCACAAAATCCACTTCGACGTGAGAACTTGCCCAGTAAAAGAGTTCAATATTTTTTCCTTTTATTCCGTTCGAAAGAGAAGCGCCGATACTTGATTCTACAAAATGTCCCCAAAACTCAGAGTCCTGCATCACCTCTTTAAATGATTGTTTTTGCATTGCTGCCATAAGCCCTGTATTCAAAACCTGAAGTTTTGGCGTCGAGCCTCTCTGCCTGACTTTCTCGCCGGCATATTTTTGAACTCCCATAAGCAGTCCTGCCGATTCAAGAAGCTCAAGGTAGTGAGCGAGAGTTGTGGTATTTCCCGCATCCTGAAGCTGTCCCAGCATCTTCTGATAAGAAAGCGGCTGCCCTGAATATAAACAACCAAGTTCAAATAATCTTTTTAGAAGCGCCGGCTTGTTAACACGCTCCAGCATTAGAATATCTTTTGCTACAGTTGTCTCAATGAGCGACTCGCGGACGTAGTGTGACCAGCGTTCTTCATCCTTTATTAAATCCGCCCCGCCCGGATATCCGCCAAAAAATATATACTCATTAATTCCAAACCCAAAAGCTTCTTTCATTTCCCCATATGACCAGTGAAATACCGGTATTATTTCGAATCTACCCGCAAGACTTTCAGTAAGCCCCTTATGTAAAAGCAATCTTGACGAGCCAAGAAGCATAACCCTGATATCCCTGGTTTTTACCGTATCTTCATCCCACATTTTTTTAACTGTTTCCGACCAGTTTTCAATCTTTTGTATTTCATCGATAATGAGAAGAATATTTTTAGTTTTCGAATTAAGTTTAGACCTGATTATTTCCCACTCCTGCATCAACCACGAGCTGTCACTGACCCCTTGTCCGTCCGCCGTAATATAAAAAGCCGGAAACGCAATGCTTTCCGAAATTTGCTTCGCAATAGTAGTTTTCCCCGTTTGCCTCGGTCCGGACAACACCTGAATGAACCGTCTCTTCTCATTAACCCTTTTAATTATCTCTTTGATTACCGCTCTTTTATACATATTACGCCCTCCATATTTAACTCAATATACTGAGTAATTTTACTCAATATACTGAGTAAAGTCAAGCAGTTATTATCCTTAATAATGGAAGGTATTTATATGTTTTAGGATTTTAAATCCCGAACCGTACTTAAAACTATAATAAGTGGGACAGGCACGTGCCTGTCCCACTATCGAATGTTTTAATTTCTGGTACCGTACTCCAAACTGAGTACAATTGTACTCCATTTGGAGTACAGCGGAACAAGTTAAATTATCGCCAGATAAAGCGGACTAGGGCGAGGGCCAGGGCGAAAAGGTAGCCAAAGATAAAGGTGTCTATCCTTATGGGGCGGTCGCCGCGGCGGGCTCTGAATTGTCCGATTTTCACCATGATAAACCCGCATGCTATCGGAGTAACTATCAGATTAACAATCCTGAGCCACTCCGGAATTGTAAACATCTTTGGTATAAGTAAACTCAGTCCGCCGGCTCCCGCACCGAGAATCAAATACCCAATCCCCGCTAAAACCGGATTTATTGGTTCACTTCTTCTGTAAGATCCCGGCAAACTTCTGATACCTATTTCAAATATTATTTCTAAAATAGCCTGCACAACGCCATCGCTCAAGAACCAGACTATCCATACAAGTATTTCAATTAATATTTCCACTTATTTTTCACCTTCTCCCCAATTTATTTAAGCAACAGCATCCTGAATACCATGAAAATTATTGCCAGCAAAAGAAGTTCAACACCTCGAACCCTCCGGCTTTCGAATTCTGCGAAACCAAACTGGATTCCTGCCTGCGCAGGAATGGTAATATTAACGTTTCAAGAAGTATCTGTCCACCTCATTTGTGGCAGCATTGAAGTAGTTTACGTGGATGCGCCAGCCACTTTTTACTTCTTTTTATGTAGTTGCCCGATTTATCGGGCTTTTTAAAAACGCCTGATGAATCAGGCAACTACATTGCTCTTGAGTTAAATCATCATCATTTTTAGTGCTTAGTGCTTTATTCTTAGTTATTGCTTTAACTATCGTTTAAAAAAGTACCTATCCACTTCGTTCGTGGCTACGTTAAAGTAGTTTACGTGGATGCGCCAGCCGGCTTTTACTTCTTCTTTGGTGATGAAAACAGGGGGGTGATCTATACTTCCGGCGGGGCGGTTTTCTGCATATTTTAAACCGAGGGAAAGGTGTGCTTCAAACTCCGGGAGTTTTCTCTCGTTCCACCAGACAACTACTTCTCTTCCGTCGTACAAGAGTTCGTTGTAAAACCCTACATCACAGCTGAGTTCGAACAAAGCCTTAAGATGGCTTGAGGTAAATTCGTGATGCGCTTTAACAAGCTTTTCCGGAGAGCCAAAATATTTTTTCATATTTCCCAGTATTGCATCTGCTGTGGAAGTCGGAAGGTTAAAAGTCCGTATCACTTTTTCAAAATCATGAAGTTCAAAGACAGGAATAGGTTTTATTTCCTCTTCAAAAACCGCAACCACTTTAAAAGGTTTTCTTGTATCAAAGATAAGACCTTCTATTCTAAAATCATTATCCGCGGTGTAACGGGACTTTTTGTACGGCTTCCCGTTCATAGTAATACTCGCGATATCATTTCCGTTAACACCCCGCAAAACCAGATTCACCGGCGCAACATTTTCCAGATCGCCTGCTTTTTTCTCCATAGTAAAAGTGACGCTCTTCCCCTTCCACTCGCTCCGACAGGTCGAGAAGGTATACTCTCCGCTTTTATAACCTACCGTTTCCCCATCATCATCATAAATATCGCAGGAACCCTTACCGTTAAACAACACAATATCCAAAGAACCGTCTTCCGCTTTTAGTGGTTTGACCGCGCCGGCAGCGACAAAAACAGGGATGTCTTTCAGCGTGCCGTGAAGCGCATACCATCTTCCGCCTTTATACTCCTTACCGTTAAAGAAATTATACCAGGTTCCTTTCGGAAGCCAGACGGGCTTTCTTGCCATGAGAGTATCTTCATTAGCCGCTTCATCAAAAGGCGCAACGATAAGTTTGTCCCCGAAGTAGTATTGATTCGGACAGGCATAAGCGTTTTCATCCTTCGGATGTTCATGATACATCGGCCGGATAAGAGGAAGTCCCCCGCACCTGTTCTTCCAGGCCATCGTATAAAGATAAGGGAGAAGCGAGTTCCTTAATTTTAGTGCCGTAATTGCAGCGTCTCTGTAGATATCCGTCTTGGTCCAGGGGCGATTATCCAGCCGGGGATCTCCCGAACTGTGGAATCTGAATATCGGGGAAAAACAGCCAAACTGGACCCAGCGCACGTAAAGTTCTTCATTGTAAAAATGCTGGGCAAACCCGCCTATATCATGGCTCCACCAGCCGTAACCTATGTTTGCCGCGGTTGCGGTAAAGTAAAGCTGGAATTTAAGCGACTTCCAGGTGGCAAGCGTATCTCCGGAAAAACCGACAGGGTACCTGTGACTTCCGTTATCCCCCCATCTGGAAAAATTAATCGGCCTTTTCTTTCCGTCCCTGCATAAGTCGGCGGAATGAAGATGATTAAGATACCAGAGAGGGTCCAGACCTGAGATATGCGACTCCGTTCCCTGCTGCCAGTCTATCCACCAGAAGTCTACCCCGTCTTTTTCAAGCGGATGATGGAGAAATCTAAAGTAACCTTCTATAAATTTTGGATCTGAAAGATCAAACGTTATTTTGACCTTTGATTTTGGGTCAATCCCCATATACTCCGCAAAAACGGGATACATTTTTTCATGCGGACCAACACCTTTAGACGGGTGCAGGTTCATACAGGCATGAATATTTTTTTTATGCAGTCTTTCAAGAAACCCTTTCGGGTCCGGAAAATATTTTGGATTCCAGGTGTACCCCGTCCAGCCGGGCAGATGCCAGTCCTTATCAATAACGCAGACCGAGAGCGGCACTTTATGCTGTTCAAACTCACCTACTATTCTTTCCAGATCAGCTTGTGTGTACCTTTCCCACCTGCTCCACCAGATACCAAGGGACCACTTGGGAATCATCCGCACATTTCCGCTGACCGCATAATAATCAGTAATACACCCCTTGTAGTCATCGCCGTAGCCAAAAAAATAAATATCAAAATTCCTATCCCTCCACGGATGCAGGAACCCGTTCCTATCAAAAAGAAGCGAACGGCTGTCATCGATTACCGACCAGCCGGAACGGGAAAGTAGTCCCTGAGAAAGATGGAGTTTCCGAAAGTGGAACAGATCGTAATCCCCGTTGCAATTATCAAGTGTCCTGGCCGTACCAAGGAGATTTTCATGGTCAATGTCTCCATATCTCCAGGTCCTGCCATTTTCTTTAATTGTAATTGAAAGATTCTCGGAGGTAAAACCTTCGTCTGTCTCAAGATAGGTCAGAGTAAGTTTTTTAGTTTTAATTTCTATAATCTCACCCGTGCGCTTTACGGAATATGAAACGAGAGGTTGGAGACGGAACCAGAAATGCTGGGTGGGCGAATCTTCGAAATTCCGGTCATATGAGTATTCACACCGTATAAGACGGTCTTTTAATATGGTAAACCGCGCATTGCCAAACTTTACAATAGCGTCTTTATCGGCAACAGGAGTAACCTTAAGCTTAAAGCGATCCATCCTACCCCCACTTGAAATATTTTTCTATTGTCCTGCATTATATTAGCATAAAACACATTATTCTTAAAACCCTTTTCTTTATCCCAACTCCAAAGTTGACATGATAGCACATTTGTGCTATTGTACTTATGTGAATGATCTTTAAAATATCGACGGAGGTTTTTTCCCGCCTTCCTTAAATTGTCAATTGTCCGTCACGCTTACGTGCCGAGATCTCGCCTTAAGGCGGATCATTCGTTAATCGTAAATGTTTTAAAAGGAGTTTTATGCCCAATATAACACAAGCACAAAAGAAAATACTGGAAGCAGTACAAAAGTCGACGAACAATCACGGCCGTCCTCCCACTCTCCGGGAGCTCTGCACAAAAACCGGCCTAAAATCCACCTGGACGATACGCTATCACTTGAAAAAACTTGAAGAGGCAGGGCTTCTTTCTTTAAAAGAAAACCTATCCCGAGGGATCACTCTTTTAAGGCAAAGTACCGGCGGTATACCCCTCGTCGGAAAGATCAGCGCGGGCAAACCTATAGAAGCAATTGAAAATATTGAAGACACGATAGATATGAGTTATCTTTTTTCTAACGTTGACAACATTTTTGCCTTGAAAATAAAAGGCGACAGCATGATAAACGCAGGCATCTTTGACGGAGATATTGTCTTTGTAAAAAAACAGGCAACCGCAATAAACGGAGATATAGTAGCGGCTATAATTAATAACGAAGCCACCGTAAAAAGATTCGTTAAAACCTCCGCCGGCGTTAAATTAACCGCAGAAAACCCGAAGTATGAACCAATTATTTCTAAAAATATAAAAATAGCGGGGAAGGTTGTAGGAATTATCCGAAAATACGGATAATTCCTACAAGTTTATAAAGTTTGTAAGGTTTTTAAAGTTAATAAGGTAAGAACGATAAAAGAAACAAAACAGTTTAAAGGTTTACAAAATAAAAATCTAATATCACAAGGGGGATATATGAAAGTTAATACATTTGAAGAGCTGGATATATATAAGAGGGCAAGAGAGTTAACTAAGGAGATATATACTTTGACCAAGTATAAGGAGTTTTCCAGAGATTACGGACTTAAGGACCAGATACAAAGATCTGCTGTATCAATTATGTCTAATATTGCAGAAGGTTTTGAAAGAAAATCTAATATAGAATTTATGCGTTTCCTTTTTATTGCAAAAGATTCATGCGCGGAAGTAAGAGCACAGCTGACCGTTGCCTTAGACCAGCAATATACAGATAATACCGTCTATGCAAATCTTTATGCCGACTGCAAAAGCATCAGTTCTATGATAAGCAGTCTAATTAAATATCTTTCAAAATCCACAAAAGAAAGGACAATATGAACAGTATTTGTCTTTTAACTCGTCTTTACTTTTTGAACTTTATAAACAATCTTTATCTTTCAACTAGCTTTAACCTTACAACCTCTTTTCGCTCTAACCTTATGAACCTTATAAACTTTAGAAACCTTACAAACCATGCAAGATATTATTTATGTCCATAAACAATATTCTTCATATCGACATGAACTCTTTCTTCGCCTCCGTCGAACAGGCGGCAAATCCTGCTTTACGGGGGAAGCCTATTGCAGTGGCAGGCTGGGCGGACCCGGATAAAAATTACGCCCGTACTATCGTAACGACGGCCTCCTATGAAGCCCGGGCTTACAAGGTAAAGACAGGTATGACCATCCCTGAAGCAAAACGGTTATGTCCTCATATAATAATTGTAACGGCAGACCCGGAGAAGTATCTGGACGCCTCCTATAAAATTCATGAAATACTTTTACATTATACGGATCTGGTGGAAGTTTACTCTATCGATGAATGCTTTATGGATTTAAGAGGAGCAAGACTTTCCACGAAAGAAGCCGCTTTAAAGATAAAACAGGAGATAAAAGCTAAGCTCGGGCTTACCTGTTCTATCGGTATTGCCACCAATAAACTTGTGGCAAAGCTCGGAAGCGATATGAAAAAGCCGGACGGGCTTACCATTATAAACGACGAGGATATTCCTGCGCTTTTTGCCAAGCTTCCCGCAAAAGAACTCTGGGGCATAGGTAACCGCACTGCAGAGCATCTGAGTAAATACGGCATTGAAACAGCAAAACAGCTCGGGGAAGCTGATGAAGATCTGATGAAACATGAGTTTGGAGTACTCGGACCAAAGATGAAGCTCATGGGGCAGGGGAAATACTTTGAACCCGTCGTTTCTTATTACAAGCCCCGCGAGGTAAAATCTGTCGGGCATTCCCACACCTTCCCCGAGGACACCTATGACCTTGATGTTATTAAGGCCTTTATGAGAATGCTTTCGGAGAAAGTGTCGACAAGACTGCAAAGGTATAACCTGAAAGGGCGGGTAATTCATCTTTATGTGCGTTATGCGGATTTCACGGGGTTTGGAATGCAAACTACTTTTGAACAGCACACGGATTCCGGACTCTTTATTTTCAAACAAGCCTGTGAAATATTTAAGACCGCAACACCTTTAAAAAAGAAAGTGCGCTTGCTGGGTATCAGCGTAGGACAGCTTATTAAAGAGAACGGGCAGGCGCTCCTCTTCGAAGAAGCCAGGAAAGACGAAAAGATAAAAGAGGTCTTGTTCCAGCTGAATGAAAAGTACGGAGAGTTCTCCGTAAAGCCCGCAAGCGTAATAATAGCGGAAAAGTTCGGCATAAAAGAAAGATGCGCCATGATTGGAAAGTACTACTTTGATAGGAAGTTGAAATAAGGCAATGACTAAGATCTAAGCACTAAATTCTAAACAAAGAAATAACATTTAAGAAATAAGCAAATAAACAAGAACACGCCGAAAGTAAATATAGTTGATTCTTAAATTTCGTATTAGTGATTGTTTAGTGCTTAGGATTTAGATTTTAGTTATTTTTTCTTGTTTGTTTTTATTTTCGGTTTTATTCCTCCGAATACAACTCCAACGTAAGCCTTAAAGAACACACTTACATCTGAGAACCCGATATCTCTAAGCCATTTTATCTGTACTTTACAGGGAGCAAGAATATTCCCTGCTCCTGAAAATTCATCAATGTACTCTTTACGGATTGCTATTATACTTTTTTCCGCGCCTCTTTTTTTATGAAATTCTCTTAAACTCTCAATGATGGCATTATTCGCCATGGCAGAAATAAGTTTGCTTTCCGGCTCAACTTGTTCTATATTTATAAATATTCCTCCCGGCTTGAGCATTTTAAATATCTCTTTATACAACTCTTTCTTTCTCTTGTCGGGAAAATGGTGGATAGTAAAACCGGAAACAATAACATCAAACGGAACATTATTTTTTACACTTTTTATCCAGAGCGGTTCCATAAGATCAGCCGTTACAAAATTTAGATTCGAGACATGATCTAAAAGCTGCTGTTTTGCCTCGCTTAAAACCGGTTCATAGAAATCCACAAGGGTCCCGCAGGCTTCCGGATACCTAAGGAGAATCGCTCCCGCAAGAATACCGTTACCGCAGCCAATATCGGCAAAATTCTTAACATTCCTGGTTGATGCATTTATTGCATCCAGCATTACTTCTATTTGATCAACAGCATAAGGAATAGCTCCTCTAAAATCCTCTATATACTTCCTTACGAATTCTTTATCTCTCCAAACATAATGCCCTGAAAATTGACTCATTTTTCTACATCCCCGTTTTTTCAAAAATCCGTTCCAAACTCTATTTTCTCTCTTATTATACAATATTTATATTGTTTTTCATAATATTTTATGGATATCCCTTGATATACAAAGAGTGTTGGTGTTAAAATCTAATGGTAAACTTGATTGTAAAGTGCAGTTGACAAAAATAATTTTTACTGAAAAAGGGGTTGTCATGGAATGGCTTTATATAGCAATAACAATACTCGGAATTACAACTGTAGCTTTTGTCGCCAAAGTAGCCAGCAGGAATAATATTACAGCTCTTGATCTTACAATTACACTTTTTACGGCAAGCACATTCATTTGTTTTATAATATTGATGACAAGTCCCCTCCCTCATATAAACAAAAGAGCAATACTTATTGCTTTCATTCCGGGTGCCTGCGGAGGATTAGCCGTTCTTTTTTTTAATTACGCAATAAGGCTGGGACATTTTGGTTTTTCAAACACAATTTACCGTACCTCTTTTATTCTTCCGATAGTTTTCTCTATTTTGCTGCTGAGCGAACCCATCCAATTTTCCACCCTGCTCGGGATTATTCTCACGCTGCTTGCTATTTTTCTTATATCATACTCAAATGAAGCCTTTTCAAAAGTTCACTCTTCCGGATTTAAATGGTTCATCTTAATATTTTTGTCCTTTCTTTTAAGCGGCGGGCCAAGGATAGGACAAAAACTCGTTGCTTTTTATAAAGAAAGTACAACTGTTTATCTGTTTCTTTCTTATCTGGCGGGAACACTGGTACTTCTCCCCGTTTACTTGAAAACAAAAACTTACTCTACAAAATCCCTCTCTTACGGAATAATAGCAGCAATCGGCAGTATAGCCGGGGTTTTTTGCACCATCTCTGCATTAAGAATTCTCCCGTCAAGTGTAGTCTTTACCATAACTCTCTCCGGACCTATAATTCTCGGGCTTGTCCTATCTCTCGCTGTCTTTAAAGAAAAGATAAAACCTGCCGGCTGGCTCGGAATAGTTTTGGGACTGGCGGGTATTATAGTGATTTACCTGCAAAAGTAATAACACCCCAACTTGCTTCTTTTGCTTTGCTTGCTTCTCCTTCTTTTTTTGCTGTAGTTTTCACAGCAGTATTCTGTCCAGTTCTGTACGCGCTTTTGAAGATAAGCGTCTATAATCCGGAATCTTGTATCTGTTTTTTTCCATATCCGTTATTACAATACTACTGTCTGTTTTAAACCTTACGCCTTCTCTGACATTCCGGAGGTAAAACTTTTTTTCCCCTCTATCCGTTATTACATCGAATTCATGGAACCAGTATTTTGTTGCAATAGATCTGATATCCCTGATCTCGGGGACAAAATATCTTAATTTTAAATCCTCTTTAACAAAGCCGCGTATTTTTCCCGGCAAATCCTTAATATGCTCTATTATTCCAATTTCGTTATACTCTGCGCCGTTTTTTATAACAGCTGATATATAATTTTCCGTATCCGTAAAAGGAAAAAGCAGAATGAAGCTTACCCTTTGATATTTTTTTCCGTCTCCTGCGTTCAAAACGAGAGAACCTTTAAGGTCTTTTTCTATTTTTATTTTTTTTGGATCAAGTATATTCATATACCCCCTAAACAGCCCTTGTCCTGGAAGCTTGCTCTGAAAATTCACGCTGCATAGTTATTAGCTTATGAAAAAGCCCTTTCTTGGCCATTAATTCTTTATGAGTTCCTACTTCCACGATCTTACCCTCTTTTATAGCAATAAGACGGTTACAGTGCCTTAATGTTGAAAGCCGGTGCGCAATAGCTATGGTTGTCCTGTTTTTTGTAAGCTTTTCCAGAGCATCCTGGATCTTTTTTTCCGTCTGCACATCAACAGATGAAGTAGCTTCATCGAGGATCAGAATTCTCGGATTCCTTAGAATTGCGCGGGCTATGGAGACCATCTGCTTTTCCCCGCCTGATAAACTATTGCCTCTTTCTCCGACATCAGTATCATAACCGTCAGGCTTTTTAATGATAAACTCATGGGCATTGGCGGCAATAGAAGCTCTTATTACTTCTTCTCTGGACGCGCCGGGTTTTGCATACGCAATATTATCATATATTGTTCCGTTAAATAAGAAAGTCTCCTGAAGAACAATTCCTATCTGGCTTCGTAAATCTGAAAGTTTAATATTTTTTATATCTACACCGTCAATTCGTATCTCACCTTTATTAACATCATACAACCTGCAAATCAAATTAACCATAGTACTTTTTCCGGCACCACTCCTTCCTATCAATCCGATCATTTCATTTGGCTGTATCTCCAGGCTCATCCTTTTAATTACAGGCTTATACTTATTGTACCCGAAAGTTGCATTATCAAATTCTATTTTACCCTGTATTTCTTTCATCTCCACCGGCACATGATTATCCTTAATTTCCGGTTCAGTATCTACAATATCAAATACTCTTTCCGCCGCAGACAGAGAGTTTGAGATAGTTTCAACCATGCGGGTCAGAGTGCGTATGGGATTGTAAAACATACTCAGATAACCGGTATAAGCCACAATGTCACCCAAAGACATTTTATTCCTTAAAATAAATTCCCCGCCAATATACCAGACCAGGACAGTCCCGAACATAATAAATAAATGCAAAATCGGATGATAGACTCCCCATTGCCTTACCATCTCAATGCCGGAATCCCTGTATTCACCGCTTCTTTTTTTAAATTTATCTATTTCAACTTTTTCCTGGCCAAAAGCTTTTATTACTCTAATGCCGGAAACAGAATCATTTACAAGCACGGAGAGCATTGATCTTTTGTGGTAAAACTTATGAAAATAAGTCCGCACTTTCGGAAATATCCACTTTAAGAATATTACAGTCGGAATAATCGGTATCAAGATGTAGAGTGTCAACTCCCAGCTTAAAAATACCAAAAACGCCCCGACTCCAAAAAACATAATAATACCTTCAAGGGTAACAGGAACAAAGTCCACCAGTAATCTCTGAAGTTCACCGGTATCCTGATTAACCCTGGCTAGAATCGCGCCCGTCTGGTTCTTATCAAAATAGGACATTGACAGTTCCTGAAGTTTTTCATAAACCGCCGCGCGCACATCGTAAACAGTTTTGAAGCCGAGTGAACCTGAGAGTCTTTCCAGAAAAAATCCGCTAAAAAGCTGTTGAGCGGCATAGGAAAGAAATAAACCTATAGTTGCCCAAATAAGCCATCCTGAATTTGTAAAAGTTTTTGTAACCGGGTCCGGCTTCAAAATATAATCAATAAAAAGTTTGCTTAAATAGGGTGGAATTAATCCAAAAAAAGAGCCTATAACCATTGCCAGTACAATCAGAAGAATTGTCATACTGTAAGGCTTTGCAAAGCTCATGATACGGAGGAGAGTCTTCGATTTATCCGTGCATTTGGGGCATTTTCCAAATTCTTCAGGTATAGGATGATTGCAGATTTCACAGATTACTTTTTGCTTAACTCTGCCTTTAGTCGCTATCTCTTTTCCCTTAATGATGTTATTTATATCTTCGGCCACCTGATAAAATTCGGAATTTCTGGCGTTGGAATACAAAATAATACGGTAAATGTGTTTTCCGGTGTTCACTTCTAAAGCACTGCTCCCTATCAGATCAACTACCTCAACTTCTTTCAGTTCGCTTAATTTAAGGGTCTGAAGCTTTTCCCCTTTATCGGAATAAACAAACAGCTTTTTATTTGTAACAATAAGCCATTCTTCGCCAAAAGAGCCGTCTGCTTTTATATCGGAACTTAACACAATGAGAAGTTTTTCCTCGCGGAGGTTGCTCTTAACTATTTCTCTTAAATATGAAGGTAATTTTTCTTTTTCCATCGTCATTTTATTATACATCAATACTGCGTGTCGTTCAATACTCGAAACATAAGGAAAGATGCAGGCATTTATGCATAGTGATTGCTGTCTTAAGAATTTCTAACAGGCTGCTGAAAAACTAAAATAATGGACTTTAATCAGCCTGGTACCTCGCCATTTGCCCTCAAATGGCGGGTAAAATAATAAAAATTGCAGCTGAAAAAATCTTAAAAAGAGTTTTTCAGCAACCTGCTAAAGAGAGTTACTGTGCATCCAGAAACAAGCTTTTCATCCTGGTATTGTAACCCATTTCAATTATTACCCGTTCGACCTCTCTTTCATCCAGCTGTTTTATTTTTAGAAGATGTCCCTCGGTAAGGGTATTGTCGGCTATAATATTAATAAGGCGCGGATTTCCCCTGGAAGAAAAATGAATACACTGATAAGCTTTTTCGGTAAATATCGACTCATGCAAACCTGCAATTCTAAGCCGGTGTTCAATGTAATCTTTGGTGACAGAGCTTGTAGGAAACTCAGAAAGCACCACCCTTGCCTCGACTCTTTGCTGAAGCGGTTGATTTGTTGAAAGTTTTTCTTCAAGCGTCGGAAGACCAAAGAAAATACAGGAAAACATATACTTATTATCGGCCATAAAATCAACAAGTCCTCTTATCTCTTCAAAAACCTCCATATTTGCAATCATACTGGCTTCATCTATCATAATAATTATGTGCTTACCTGCCTCACAAATACTTTCCAGTTTACCCGCAACTTTCTCAAAGTAATCAGAGTTATTAACGCCTGAAAGATCCAAATGAAGCTGACGGCCCATCTTTTGCAGGAGCCAACCTGCACCCATATCGCTGTGAATACATACCAAAAGAAACGCTTCATATTTATCCGGGGCTGACTCAAAAGAATTAAATAACTTACGGCTTAAAACAGTCTTCCCCAGCCCGCATTTTCCATAAACTGTCGTTAACTGTTTTGAGTTTTCTATTGTCAATATCAGTTTGTTATAGGCTTCCCCAAAAGAAGAACTTGAATAAAAATATCTTAAATCCGGAACATTGGCAAAAGGCGGTTCTTTCAGACTATAGTAATCAAGATAGCTCATAATCTAATTTTAGCAGTGAAAACAGTGCTTTTCAATGAAAATATTGCCATCCAATATTTAAACATATACCCGGATCAATCAAATATATTCACCCTTATCACTTTATCCTTTTGATTTTATATCGTTTTTCATCTTTCCTTTTTGGTATACTATATACATGGATTATAAAAGAATCGGAGAAGACAAACCAATAAACGAGCAGGATGAACGGATTTTAGCACAAGTTATGCATAATATCATACTTGCTACTTACCAGCTCCGGCTCTACGACAACGAAAACCCCATATTTATGCAATCTCTTGATACCGTTGTCGGGTTTATGGAGATGCTCGCAGGCAAATTCGGGCATATCACTCTTGGAATTGCCGAAAATAAGCTTATAATAAACGGCAAAGAATCTGTTTCCAAAAAAGAAGAAAAAATATGGGCAGACAATTTTATCGGCCTTATGAAAAAAAATGAAATTAGAAGCGTTGATTTTCTTCCCGGAATTTCACCTGATGAGATAAAAATATTTCTTAAAGGACTTGCAAAGAAAAAGGGACTTCAGGCGGTACAAGAAGAACTGGCAGCTATAAATGCAGAGCATGTGAAATTAAACATTAATCTTTATGTAACCCTTGATTCCAGGGATGTCGTCCTTGAAAAAGGGGCGGATCTTCTGGCCTCGAAGGGGGAAAATGTCGAAGATATTCTTTCAACTATTCAAAAAGCAGCAGAAGAAGCAAGTAACTCCTTAAGCCTGGATGCGAAAGAAACCGCTAAAAATAAAATAATAGGACGCCTGCTCAGTATAGATGTACCTTCTTTAATCAAGCTTATAGAAAAACAACTGCCGTTTGAAGTCGAAAAAGTAATTGAGGAAAGTCTGGCAGGACTTCCTTTTGATAAAATAAAAGAAATAACAGAATCCCTGGTAAATCAGTATTCCTACCTTAAGCAGCAAAATAAAGAAAGCCCTGAAAAATGCACCGAAGCCACTGTCTCTCATTTTCGTGATATTTTTCACAGGTACACCTTATGGCTAAAAAACCAGCAGGTTATGTTCGACCTCTATGGCCTTGTAATGGAGAAAAACGCAGAAGAGCTTATGCCACCATGGATGAAGCCCTCTAAAGAGGATGTAAAAAATAAAGAAGATGTCAATGAGATGGTTAAAAGTCTTGTAGGCCTTGACCCCCAGGCTCTCATAAGCGCGGATATGACGGAAGATTTGAGTAATACCCTTGGTAAACTTGCGGCACTCGGGGAAACCAAGACAATAAAACAGTTGTTAAACAAGGTAAGCACCAACCTGTCCTCGCAGGACAAATCTGTAAGAGCAAAAGCTGCTGCAGTCCTTAAAAGCGGTTTTAACAAATTCAAGGATTCCGGTAACAGGGAAATTACAAGATATCTCAGCGAACGATTGAGAGATATTCTTGACGTGGAGAAGGACAGCGCCATTTATGGTAATCTAAGCGAGTGCATAAAGGAAGAAATAAATCAGGAAATCCTTGAAGGTAATTACGAAAATGCCGTACGACTGGTGGGTATTTTCAAAAACCATGAATTGGAAAACAATAAAAATGTAGCCGAGGTAATGGGGAAGCTTATCGAAAAAGAGAATGTTACTTTACTTATCGAGGATTTGGTCAACGAGAAATCAGAAGTAAAAGACCGCGCATTCGAAATTCTTGTTAAACTGAAAGAACAGCTTTATCCCCAGTTTATAAGACATCTCACCGAAACAGAACATCTGAGGAAAAGACGTATTCTGGCCGGATTTGTAAAATCTATGGGTGATGCTGCCATAGCCGAACTTGCAAATTGTATAACTGATAAGACACCCATTATGAATATTTATAGAATTATCGAAATTCTTGATGTTTTTCCCGGCCATCCTTTAGTCCTTCAAAGACTGGATACACTTACTATGCATTTTGATTTTAAAGTAAGGAAAGAGTCCTTGCTTGCGCTTTCAAGGATCGGAAGCCAGCAGGCTTTATCGATAATTAACAAGGCTTTAACCGATACTAATACACTGATAAAGCAGGAGGTTATAAGAATACTCGGAAATGCTGAATATCAAGAGGCTTTCTCAGGACTTAGACGGATTGCAGCTCCTAAATACCAATTCACAAAAGAGGAAGAAGAAACCCTGCAAATAGAAGCCTGTCTGGCTCTTGGTAAGATAAGACACCCTGAAGGTTTAAAACTTTTAAAGGAGATATTATATACTTCCCTCTGGCAAAAGCCTAAAAGCGTTCGGATACGGGGAGCCGCAGCTCAGGCAATCGGTTTAATTGGAGGAGAAGACGCCAGAAAAATACTTAAAAAAGCAAAGAAAGACAGGAACAAATACGTAAAACAAGCCGCCGAAGCCGCCCTCGCCGGATAGCTTAGGATATTTTCTCCAGCATTATCTTCGCTCTTTCCCCCGCTTTTGTATCCCCATATTCACGTACAACCTTATTTAAATAATGCTTCCCTTTGACGTTGTTTTTTATTTTATACAGATATATTTCTGCCATATAATGGAAGATGTGTCCGCAAACTTCTCTTTCCTCTGCTTTTTGAACCGCTTTTTGTAATTCCGGTATTGCACTTTCATAATGCCCCAAAGACTCCATCAGCTGCGCCAGTTGATAATGAGGCTCATAATCGGCAGGATTTTCATCTGTTTCTTTTTTATATTCTAAAATCGCCTTGTCATATTGTTTTTTTAATATATAAGCTTTTGCCTGGCTGTATCCTCTCTGGTATTTACTTCCCCTGTCGGAAAAATACAGAGTTGCCAGCAGCTTGTAGAAATAAAAACCTACAGAAATAACAACTCCAAAAAATAATAAAACCACTATTCCATTCCAAATAGAGATTATGGCACCTCTGCTTTTTGCAAACAGGAGACCTGCAATAACCACAACGACAGTGTTTACAATAACAAACAATATTCTGTACTCATTTATTCTGCCTACTTTATCTGCCAAATGTTCATCTTCAGAAGCCAATCTTCTTGTACTTCTTGGATCTACCTTCCTTGCATTTTGAACTCCATATTCAAATCTTATAGTTTCATCAATATATATTTTTGTTTGCGGGTAGTCAGAAGTGTATATTAGCTTCGCATTACGAAACACGTAATATTTTTCCTTTTCGTCTTTCGTGTTAATAAATTCAACTGCAATATTTTCTTTTGTTTTTTCTTTTATTGTTTTTGTAAGCGCTTCAAGATCCGGGGAAGGCTGATTATTTCTATATAGCAGATAAAAGGTGTCTTTGTCTATTTTTTGCGTTACTGAAGGATTAACTCCGTGGAAAAACACAGAGAGGAGGTGTTCCTGTTCTTTAAATATATATTCTAGATTATTTTTGCTCATCGGTTAAAAGCCTTTGCTTTTTCCGTTTTTAGAATTAAAAAGTCAGACCCCCAGCCGTTTGAACACTTTTTTAACATTCTTTAAATAGGCGTTCATATCAAAGCACGCTTCAAGTTCGTCAGAAGTTAAATATTTACTCACCCGCGGGTCTTTTAAGAGCAGTTCTTTAAAACTTCCTTCTTTTCTCCATACCCTCATCGCGCTGTCCTGAACCAGTTGATACGCTTGGTCGTAGATCATGCCTTTGTTTGTGAGAGCTATGCGAACTTTCTGAGAATACATAAGCCCCTGCATTTTATTAAGATTATCCATCATGTTTTCCGGATAGACGTTCAGATTATCCATGAGCCAGTTAAATTTATGAAGCATATAATCCAGTGTAATAGTACTGTCCGGGAGAGTCACCCTTTCTACGGAAGAGTGTGAAATATCACGTTCATGCCAGAGCGCAATATTTTCATAGCCGGTTATCGCATTAGCCCGGAGTAGTCTGGCAAGCCCTGATATTCTTTCGCAGGTAATAGGATTTCTCTTATGCGGCATGGCGGAGGAACCCTTCTGACCTTTCGCAAACGGTTCTTCCGCTTCGTAAACTTCCGTGCGCTGGAGATGCCTGATTTCAGTGGCAAATTTATCGAGGGATGAACCGATTATTGCTATAACCGAAAGATATTCAGCGTGCCGATCTCTCTGGATCACTTGATTTGAAACAGACGCATTCTTTAACCCGAGTTTTTTACATACTGCAACTTCTATAACCGGGTCAATATTTGAGAACGTTCCGACAGCTCCGGAGATTTTTCCGTAGCTGATTGTCTCTTTTGCCCTTTCCATTCTCACAAGGTTACGTTCCATCTCTTTCCACCAAATCGCAAGTTTTAGCCCGAAGGTAGTCGGTTCCGCATGAACTCCGTGAGTGCGCCCCATCATTGGAAGGTTTTTATACTGCTTAGTCTTTTTCTTAAGAATAGCTATAGTCTCTTTTATATCTTTTATAAGAATATCCGCAGCGGCTTTTAGTTGCAGAGCAAGTCCTGTATCAAGAACATCGGAAGAAGTAAGTCCCCTATGAAAATATATCGAATCCTTCCCTATATAACTATCCACACATTGTTTAAACGCGATAACATCATGTTTTGTTCTTTCTTCAATGGCTTCAATACGTTTTACGTTGATATCAGCCTTTTTCTTTATATTAAGGAAGGCTTTTTTTGGCATCTCCCCGCGACTCGCCAGAACTTCACAAACTGCAACTTCAACGGCAAGCCATTTTCTGTACCTTGCTTCATCCGTCCAGATACCGCCCATTTCAGGTAAAGTATAGCGACTTATCATGAAAAGCTCCTTGAGTTATAGTTTATAAGGTTTTTAGGTTTATAAAGTTCTTAAGGTAAAAACTCATATCTTTTTTTCGTTATGTCAACGAGAGTTGACATGTAAATATCCTTCCTCTCAAAAAAAGCTAACTTTATAAACTTTAGGAACCTTATAAACTTATTTTCTATTCTTTCTTTAACCCTAAATCTGTGGCAACCTGCTCAATGATAAACGGATCCACTCTGTCCTTTTTTTGTATAAAGGCCTCTAAAAGTGCATTATCGCAGGTAGCATTAATAATTCTTGGAATACCCTTGGTATATTCATAAGCAAGCTTACAGGCTTCAGGTGTGAATATTTCCCTGGCTGCACCGCCAACTTTTACGCGGTGATTAATATAACCGACTGTAGCATTCATATCAAGCGGACGAAGAGTAACCTTAAGACCTATCCTTGAAACCAGAGGCGGGTCAAGCTGCATAAATTTTTCAAGTTCAGGCGGGCCAAAAAGCACAATATTTAAAAGCTTGTGAGTACCTCCCTCAACATTTAAAAGACCCCGAAGCTCCTCGTAAATATCCTGTGTTTGAAGCATATGGGCCTCGTCTATTAAAATCACTGCCCTTTTTCCCGCTTCATCAATATATATTAATTGCTTACAAATCTGAGAAATCAGCATGGACTTATCTTCCGCCGGACTCTCAATACCAAGCTGTACCCCGATCTTTTTTAGCAGCCAGCCGGCAGTAATTTCGTGATGAATAATAATCAGTAATGCAACTTCGTATTTACCTTCTTCAGATTGCATTTTATCAAGAATTTTCCGGCTTAGAAAAGTTTTACCAAGACCTATATCCCCGATAACAACTGTAAGCCCCTTCGCGGAATCAATGGCATGCTGAATGCGGATAAGCGCTCCCATATGCTGATCGCTCTCATAAAAATAACGCGGATCCGGTGTAATAGCAAACGGCTGTTCTCTTAACCCAAAGTGCTGCTCGTAACTCATCTTTTCCTTATATTATCCGCCCAGGCGGATTTCGCAAAGATTTATGGTTTAATATTTAGACTTTATTCCACTTCCCTTGCTTCTTTTACTTCTCTTACTTTTTTTGCTTTTCTTGCTTCTCCTGCTTTCCTTGCTGTATTTGCTGCTCTTAAGTGTAATACCAATCTCCTACTTTTTTCTTTTTTGTCGTCTCATCTTTACTTTTCTGACCTTCAGGCTGGACTTCTCCGGAAGGTGCTGCTTCTTCTTGTTTTTTAATCCCAAGCGACTCAGCAACAGTAGCGATAATTTCCGGTCCTATTTGTTCTTTCTTTTCCAGATAGCCTTCAAGCAGCGCATTATCACTTATAGTATTTATAAGTCTTGGTACACCTTTGGAGGCGGCAAAAACCATCTCGCAGGCTTCAGGTGTAAAAATATCTCTTCCGGCTCCGGAAACTTTCAAACGGTGAGTCATGTAACCCGCCGTTGCTTTTTGATCAAGCGGTTTCAAAGTAAATTTAAGCCCGATTCGGGAAACCAGAGGAGGATCAAGTTGAAGATAATTTTCAAGCTCCGGCGGTCCCAATAGAATAATATTCAGTAATTTGTGGTTACGAGCTTCAACGTTTAAAAGACCCCTGAGCTCTTCATAAATTTCTTTAAGCTGAAGCATATGCGCCTCATCTATCAAAAGTACAGTCTTTTTCCCGGAGTCATCTATTTGAATCAACTGCCTGCAAATCTGAGAAATCAGGGTGGATTTATCTTCCGCAGGAAACTCGATACCAAGAGATAAAGCTATTCTTTTGATAAGCCACGCCGCTGTAATTTCATGATGGATAACAATAAGAAGGGAAACCTCATATTTACCTTCGTCTGCCTGAAGTTTTTCCAATATTTTCCGGCTAATAAAAGTCTTACCAAGCCCCATATCTCCTATTACCACACACAGGCCTTTTGACGAATCAATAGCATGCTGTACACGTATTAAGGCCCCCATATGTTGATCACTTTCATAGAAAAATTTAGGGTCCGGTGTTATTGCAAAAGGTTCTTCTTTTAATCCATAAAATTCTTCATAACTCATAGTTCTATTATTTTACAAGAAAATCCGGTATAAGTCAAGAAAAGCCCTTAACCCCACAGAGATTTCTCATGACCGAAAAATAAAAACGGGGATAACCTGCGAAAAGTGAGATAATCACCAATAGGACAATGGTTTTCTTTTTATTCTTTTTTAGTAGAAATGTTCAAACCTGCCGATATATGGATCTTTTTCTGTTTTCTTTTTCTTTTATTATATCTGCATTTCTCTAATTTATGAAAAATCCTTACGGCAAAAGTCCCAAAAACACACTTCGGATCCCTAAAAACGAAGTAGAACCAGTCAAATTAAGACTTACAATATATTCTTACTTCATACTCAGTGAAATCTAACCCGTAATCCCTCAAAACTTAAATACTGATCCGCCCAGTCTGACGTTTTCTACTTAGGATTTCGGGACTTGATATACAATAAGAAAAGTTATATACTAATTTAGAAAACAGAAGGATAAGTACGGGAGATTCAATGAAAAGTTTTTTAGCATCATTAAAAAGAGCTTTTTTCGAGGAGGCTTCTGCCTCTAAAAGAGATAAAGCATTAAACCTGTTTTTTCTCGCTTTATTGCTGATTATTCTTTTCAGACTTTGGTCCGGATTTCTGAACTTAAATTCTATTTATCCTGCTTCTGATTGGAATAAGGAATATGATTACTATTCCGTATTAAAACAAGCAGTAACCAACGGAATAACCCCTTACCATATTACGCGGGAATATCAGACCACAAACAGATTTTTAGCCATTCCCGAGGTTGACTTTTCACCTCAGATAATTCTTCTCAAATGGCTGGATGTCGGACAGTTCATGTACATAAACATTATATTTATGTTTATAACAGGGTTCTTCGGTCTTTTACTTCTCGGAAAAAAGCTCCGGCTTGGTTTTTTTGCTTTTGCCTTTCTCTCTTTAATTTTCTTTTTAAACGGTCATCTGGTCGCCCACATTTCCGGAGGACATTACATGTGGGTAGGATTTTTTCTTTTGCCCTACTTCTTTCTTTTTCTGCTTGAACTCTCCGAAGGAAAACATCTTTTAAGAGCAGCAGGTAAAATTTCCTTCTCTATCTTTTTCATATTTATAACCGGTGGTTTTCATATTGCCGCATGGTGCATGCTGCTTCTCTTTTTAACCGGAATTTCGAACAAACCTTTGCGGAAATATTCCTTTATTGCCATTTTATTTTCAGCGCTATTACTTGCTTTCCGGCTGGCTCCGGCATTAGCAACTTACTACGCAAATGCCGGTGCCCAGGTCAGAGGTTTTTACTCTCTTATCACTCTACTGGAATCCATGATAATAATGCATTCACCGGATTTTACACCTTTAGGATGGCAAAGCAGCTGGACAGAATATAACACCTTTATCGACCTTATTGGTTTTTCCGCTATACTGGTTTTTGGAATATATTTTTCCTGCAAAAAAGGAAATTCCAAAGATTTCTTTAAGCCTTTTTACTGGCCTATCGGAATAATGACTGTTTTAACTCTAAGCAAGTTCGGCTGGATGCCAATACCGCCCTTTAACTCGGAAAAAGTTTCCACCCGAATACTTATAATCCCCGTACTTTTCCTTACTGTTATTTCGGCCTCAAGAATACAGTATTTTATAACAAGAGCAAAAAAAACAGTTTTAATTGCTCTTGTTTCCGCGATACTTTTGATTTTACTTTGTACTTCCCTTTCAGTTAACATGAACGTTTGGAGACCAAAAGGAGTTGAAATGAAAGGCGGTTTTTCTTATACCGGTTCTCTGATTACAACTAAAGACGAGCCAAGATACAAAATGGTATTTGATGTGTCTGTATTAGTTTCAGGGGCTGCTTTCTTGTCAATTATAGGGCTACTTATAGCAACAAAACGTAAAAACAAATAACTAAGATCTAAATTCTAAGCACTAAACAAAATCATTGTACTTATTTTAAATATCTTCCTTTTTAGTGCTTAGTGCTTAATTCTTAGTAATTGTTTTTATATTATTTGCCCTTATAGTACCTTGCATGCTGAATAACAGAAGAGGTGCTTGATTTTTCTTCCAACTTTTTAAAATATTTAAAACCTGCACCATAAATATCATCTGTCCTATTTTCTATTAATCTGGCAGCTTCTCTGTCATCTTTTTCTATAAGAATCTTATGAGCCGCCCATTCCGCAAAACCTTCAGATATCTTATCCGACTGATTCTTTACCGCATTTTCATTCTGCCACGCATGCACAAACTCATGAGCAAGAGTATAAAGAGTCATATAGCGGGGCGTGCCAAAGAGAAAATATATGCATCCTTTTTTCTTTTCTGTGACAAAAAGCCCAAAAAGCCGGTCTTTCTCCTTGATATTATTTGAGGCAACCTTCTTCATCTCCTCCCTGCTGACCATCTTAATCGGTACAGTTTCTTTAACTCTCAAATTAAGTCTTTTATCCATAAAAGCTACAACTTCCATATAGATACTTTCTGCTTCTTTTAAATCAGCTACTGAACTGTCTCTGCAAGTGAGGCAAATATTCCGCTTTTTTTCCAGCACTGTCGCTTGCCCGCCGGGGATAGGAGAACTGCAAACATCACAAACATCTCCGGTAGAATGGCATTTATTACAATATATTTTCTCCGTTTCCAGCATTTTCCATGCCTGTCCATTTATAATCGCTCCACAACCTGCGCACTTGGGCAAAGAAGACTGACAGGAAGAACAAATATATATTTTTCCGTCATATATAAGATTGGCATCAGGACGTTTGCATATATCACATCTTCTCAGATTTTTATAACAATTTTCGCAGTAGACCACTTCGCCGTATTGTCCATTCCCTTTCCAGTACTGACCTTTTATTCCAAAGCCGCAGGAACTACAATTAAGACAATGCACAAAAGCATTGAGCGATATCATTAGCATTAGTATCTTCTTCATATCAGTATTATAGTCAATTATTTTAGATATTTCCATGGTCCAAATTCGGACCTAATGACACAGATACAAAAGAGACGGCACAGATAGAGAAAAGTGGAGCAAGTACCTGCTCTCTTGATGAATATCAATTTTTTATCCGGGCCATCAGACCATAATACTTAATTTTCCGTCTACTTTGTATTTCCGGTCAAACCCCAAAAACGAAGTAGAACGATTCAAATTAGAACTTAATAAAGCCTTCTTGTTTATTGTATAATCAGTGGAATCCAGTAGTTTTGCAATCTCATCAAAAGATCCGCCCTATATCACTGGTGGAAGCGGAATCGAACCCGAAATCCTTCTGAATTTTAATATTATGTAAGTCAATAACGACATGCTTTCTACTTCGGAGTTTACAAACAGCGTCTTTTGCTGTAAAATGGTTACATGAGCATAAAACCTGATAAATGGATAATAAAGATGGCGAAAGAAAAAGAAATGATTACTCCTTTCGCTGAAGCACAGGTGCGAAAAGGCGTTATCTCCTTTGGTGTCGGTTCTTACGGCTATGACTTTAGAATAGCAGACGAGTTTCAAATACCAAAAATACTCCCACTACTCGATCCAAAAAATATTCAGCCCGGAATGTTTGGCATAAAAAAAGCTGATTTTTGTATTATACCTCCGGGTTCTTTCATTTTAGGTAAGACTGTAGAGTATTTTAAAATTCCAAGAAATATTGTGACCATCTGTACCGGCAAATCCACCTATGCCAGAGTCGGTGTTATCGTAAATGTAACCCCGTTTGAACCGGAATGGGAGGGCTATGCGACCATATCCATAGTCAATTCTTCTTCTTCTCCCGTAAAAATATATGCAAACGAAGGAATCGGCCAGTTGATTTTTCTGGAAGCTACAGAAGTATGCGATATTTCTTATGCGGATAAAAAAGGCAAGTATCAGGCACAGAAAAACATAACACACGCAAAGATATGAAAATTTATCAACTAAGTCAACTACCACGGGCTCACGCCCGTGGGTTTTCTAAGGATTTACGCTAAATCTTAAATAAAACCATTGAACCTATATTATAATCTCCATTTTTTAATGCTTAGTACTTTATTCTTAGTGATTGTTTAGTTATTAGTGCTTTGATCTTAGTGCTTGATTTTCAGTAACCATACTTTTTCTTGCAGCTTTTATTCAAACCTGTATAGTTAAGGTAGACTGTTAACTCCCTTGTATTATCCAGCGGTAGTACGTCTCCTATCCTGCTTCGAAAGTCCACTTCCACAAGGTTGTTCATAATATAAAATATACCTGTAAATCTCCCTATAAGTTCATTTAGTGTAGTCGCGGTAAAAGATTGCCCCCCTGTACCCCTGGAAAGATTATCAAGGTTAGTCATATTTGCGCTGCCGCCAAAACCCACGCAGAAAGCAGCAATACCCGCTTTATTTATTTTTATTATCGCGGTTGCTTCTGTTTCCAGCTGGGAAGCATCATCCCCATCCGTCATAACAAGAATTGTTTTTCTGCCGGAGCGAAGACTGAGATCATCCGCGCCCTTAACAGCCCCCTCAAAAGTAGCTGTACCGCCTCTTGCATAGGCAGAATTTATTGCCGCGATCAACAAGGCTTTATCATTGGTAAAAGTCTGAGGTACTTCAACTTCATTATCATACAATACTATCTCGGCAAAATCCGTGGCCGCCATAGCATTAACGTAGGCAATCGCAGCAGTTTTAGCATCACTCATTGCGCTGGACCAACCCATAGAGCCGCTTCTGTCTATCACTATTGCCGTAGAAAGCGGGTCCGCAATATTATTGACCTTTTTATAACCAAGAACCACGCAGGGGGTACCGTTTTCTGAGGCTACAAAATTACCCAGAGCAAAATCAGTTATTGCGGTCCCGGTCTGGTCCTGCACCGAAACAAACGCCCTGTTATTCGGAAAACCAAAATTTTCCACCTGGGGACAGATAATCGACACCGAGGTAGTGGAAAGAGCCGGCTCTAAAAGCACGGCAGTAGTTCGTTTCGAGCAGCCGAGGAAGGAAGCCGAAAGATACAAGGCACAAACCGCTAATATGAATTTTCTCAGAATAGGAAGAATATTACACCTCCTTGAACAGACAGATGGTTGGCTAAGAACATACCGCCTTTGCCGGGCTCCCAGAGAAAATGATATTTAACCTCTCCAAATAAGGTAATAAAATCATTAATTCTCCACTCCGCTCCTGCGTTTATATTAAAACCCATAAAAAAATACATTGAAGACATATAACCCGAAGCGGGGGTATCCACCGTAATATAGTCAAAATAACCGCCGAGCCCGAGCCCTACATAAGGATGAAATATAAAAACCGGGAACGGATTATAATGTAAATAGCCGGTAAGACTCGCAATGTCTTCCGTCTGTCCATAGGTTCCTTCAGGTAAACTTAGAGGGATTTCGTCAAAAGCAAAACCAAAACTAAGATCTGAAGGTTTGTTTTTCTCATAAGGCCGTAAATGAACCTGCAGGCCTCCGTAATAATTCCTTCTGACATATGAATCATAGCCCGTGAGGAGTTTGGAAAGACCTCCAAAAGCTCCCAATCCAATTTTAATAATTTGCGCCGGACTGTCCGGCTCGCGCACATTTTTTATCTCAGCCTTCCTGATCATTTCGTCAAATTTAGACTCACCTTTTTTAGATTCAATTATTCCTGCAGATATTTTTCTGGCAATATTCACAGTCTCTGTTTTTAAGACACCCAGGGAAGACACTTTGAAAAACTGGGTATTTTTAATTTCATTGGTATCTTTATCGAAAACATTTATTTCAACAGTATATCTTCCCATAGTCTTGGTGATCATGCCAAGTATAATCTTATCGGCAGAAAGAAGCTTCGCAGCTTTCTTCAGGCAGGAAGCCGTCCGGCAGGAAGAGTCCTCAAGTTTGTTTTCTTTCAAAAGTTTTTCATATTCGTCTTTTTCAATTATTTCGTAAATAGAACTTTTTTTAAATTCCTCAACAAAGGCAGGGCAAGCGACAACTGCGGTAGAAAGAGGGTCATTTGAATAAACAAATTCCGGAATTGCAATTTTCAGTTTTTTATTTTCAGGGCCGGAGGCAGCCGGTGTATTACCTGTATCTTGTCCTATTAACAAAAAGGGAAAGAAAGAAAGAAGGGTAATTACTAAAAGTTTTTTCATTTTTTAATTATACACCAATAAACCCTTTTTTTCAACATTTTAGCCGTAAATGCAGCGATTCCGCAACAAGCAAATTAAGCCATAACTTTTGCACTGAAAAATCAAGGATTTTATTCTTTTGTGACCCGTGTTAATAATTATACGGG